>DASYRE010000008.1 GCA_036004685.1 Candidatus Polarisedimenticolia bacterium
GAGGGGCGCCTCGAGGTGCGGCCCGGCTGGAAGGCCATCTCATGGTACCCGGGCGAGACCCTGCGCTGGATTTTCCGGTTCCTTGCCTATGGAGCCTTTTTCCTTTTCATTCTCCGATATCTTCCGGATAGCGCTGCCCGCAAACGTCTCCCCTGGCTCTTGCTCGTGCTGGGTTTCGCGATCGCTTTGCTCGGGATCGTCCAGCACTTTCGCTGGAACGGGAAGATCTTCTGGCTGATCCCGGTGTATCAGGGTCACCCGTTCGGCCCGTGGGTGAACAGCAATCACTTCTCGGGATACTTGGAAATGGCCCTGCCTCTCGGCGCCGCGGTTCTGGGTCACTCCTCCGGCCGACGCCGGCACCGGAGACAGCGCCGGAGCCGGATCCCTCGACTTCTCCTGGTCGTCTTCTTCCTCGCGGTGATGGGGGTTGCGCTGGTGATGGCCGGCTCACGGGGAGGGCTCTTCTCGACCTTCGTCGTCGCGGGGTCCTATGCCGCGATCCATCTGGCGCCCCTCGGCCGGAAGAGCCGCCGCCCTCGTCTCGCCGTTTTGCTGGCGTTTCTTCCGCTCCTGCTGGTGGTCGCGGTGGGCATCCTGTACACCTTGTATGGCGGCGAGCTGATGAGACCTTCCGATCCGGAGGTGGGTCTCGAGCCTTCTTTTTCGGCCCGCCTCCATGCGTGGAAGGCGATTGGACGGATGGTGGCGGCCAACCCCCTGACTGGCACGGGCCTCGGAACCTTCGCCCTGGCTTTTCCGATCTTCAAGACATACGGAGATACCTCCATTTGGCAGCAGGCTCACAACGACTACCTCCAGGTTCTCGCCGAGAGCGGTGCCATCGGACTCGCTCTTCTGGCCGCCGGGGTCCTGTGGATCGCATGGCGCTATGTAAGGCCGATTTTTAAACAGCCGATGCGCCGTCAGGATCCCGTCACGCTGGGCGCCGCATTCGGAACAGCGATCCTGCTGCTCCATTCTCTGGTCGATTTCAACCTGCAGATTCCCTCCAACGGACTCCTCTTCGTCCTCTGCGCGGCTTTGATGGTTCGGGGTCTCACCCCCGGCCGGGCAGGGGAATGACCCCGGCCGCCGCCTTCCGCGGCGCCCCCCGTTTCGCCGGAAGTCCTTGGCGGACGGCAATATCCCATTGCAGCCCACTCCAGGTTCCCGTATATTGATGGATTACTGCGCATTCAATCGTGGGCCGGCGGCCTGGCGTCGCAAGACGCCAGGAGGAGAGGGGGAGCGTGATCCGTAGCTATCGGGGCCGGGGTCCGGTGGCCTGGGCGTTGCTCATCGGGGTCATCGTGTTTACCGCCTGGCAGGTGGCCGTGGCGGAGCTCAGACGGGACGCCCGAAAGGCCTTTTGGACGGGCCAGATCGATGAGGCGCTCGAGCGCTACGAATCCCTCCAGCGCTGGGACTTGACGAGCTTCAAGGGGATTCAAGGGGAGCGCGACGTCTACACGCGCGTCCTCGAGAGCCCCGAGGCCCTCGGCCCGGCCCTCGGGATTGACGCGGCGGAGGCGGCAAAACGATGCGCCGAACGCCTCGGACGCCTGGCCGGAAAAGCTCCGTTGGATCCGGAGACGTGGGGGGGGGTGGCGGACTTCTTCGGCGCTCTGAAACCGGAAAACCAGCGCCGAAGAACCTATTCCCTCCAGGACATCTCGGTGCGCCCCGAAGAGAACCTCGAGCCCGAGGACGTCCTTCAGATCCGCGCGTTGGAGCTGGCCCAGCGGGTCGATCCGAATGCGGTCTTTTTTGGGGACTCGCTTGGAGACGTCGCCTGGAATCTTGGGCTCAGGTCGCTCGCCTTGTCGGTCTACGGAGACTCCGTCCGGTTGATGCCCGACGCGGGGCGGCACCCGTTCCTGGATGCCTTGACTCTCGATCCCGATCTCCAGGAAACGGCCATTCACGCCTTCGCCAAAGCGGTGGAAGAGCCTCGCAAGGCAGAGCCCGAAAGGGTCTACCGCCACCTGGGGTTTTTCCTCATGCGGCTGGAGCGATGGGGGGAAGCCCGGAAAGCCTTCGGGGGCGCCGAGCGTGCCGCGCGGGCCGGCAACAACTACATCTCCTTGCAGGCCGCCGCCGCCGCCGGCGATGGCAAGACCCAGGACGCGATACGGCTCTACCGCCGCTCGCTCGCGCAGGATCTCCTGTCCCCCGAAGGGCGCTTCCGGATCCATTTGAACCTCGGGGAGATGCTCGAGCTGACGGGCCAACACCAGGACGCGATCCAGCAGCTGCGCAGCGCCCTGACCCTGAATCCGAGAGATCCCCGGGCTCTCGCGACGCTCGGGAAGATCTACGAATCGCTGGGATGGATTGACGACGCCGCCGAGCAGTACGAGAAAGCGGCCGATTCGAGCGAGGATCGCATCGCTCCGCTCGCGAGCCTCGTGGAATTCTACCGGCGCGTCGGGCTGCCCGCTCGGGCGCTGTATCCGGCGAGGAAGCTCGTCAAGCTCCAACCGGGCGAGACGGTGTATCGAAAGCAACTGGAGCAGATCCAAGACGAAATCCTTAAGGATGCCGGGCCTTGACGAGACTTCTTTTGAGGAAAAGGTGAGCGACGCATACGTCCTTGGAATCAGCGGCGGAATCCGTTCGGGTCATCACGACGCGGCAGCGGTCCTTTACCACGGCGGGAAGCTCGTGGCCGGAGGGGAAGAGGAGCGCTTCCTGCGGATCAAGCACGCCGAAGGGAGGCTTCCGGAGAATGCCATTCGCTTCTGTCTGGCGCGCGCCGGCATCACCCTCAAAGAGGTCAAGACGGTGGCCTACGGTTACGCCACCGTGCCGGGCATGCAGGCGCGTCTTCGGGACTACCTGGAGTTGAAATTCGGCCACTCTCCGGCGATTCGGCTCGTCCCCCACTACCTCGCCCACGCCGCCAGTGCCTATCGGGTCTCTGGGTTCGAAGACGCCATGATCCTGAGCGCCGACGTGTCGGGCGACTCGGTCTCGACCCTTCTTTCCCGGGGTCAGGGAGAGCGGATAACCGCCCTCAAGACGATCGCGCGTCCCAATTCCCTCGGGTTGTTCTATTCGATGCTGACACAGATTCTGGGATTCCAGCGCGACAACGACGAATACAAGGTGATGGGCCTGGCCTCGTATGGCCGAAACGAGGTTGATCTGTCCTGGCTGCTGCGACACGAAGCGGGCGACTATCGGCTGAACCACGAGGAGTACCTGGTCTCCGTGGGGCAGAGCCAGGCTTTTCCCTCGAAACAGGAGGGCATCTACACGGAGAGGCTGGTGAAACGGCTCGGCCGTCCCCGCCTGAAAGAGGAACCGCTCACCCAGGCTCACATGGATCTCGCCTACAGCGCCCAAAAGACCTTGGAGCGAGCGGTCGTCGACCTGGTGACTTGGCTGCACCGGGAGACCGGCTCACGGAATCTCTGCATCGCCGGAGGGGTCGGGCTCAACTGCGTCATGAACCAGCGGCTCCTCGCGCTGCCTTTTGTCGATCGGATCTACGTACAGCCGGCGGCCAGTGACGCCGGGACGGCCGTGGGCGCCGCCCTGGAGGTTCTGGCCGAGCGGGGCGTCGCCCCGGAGAGGATGGATCACGTCTACCTGGGTCCATCCTTCAGCAACGAAGAGATCGCCAGGACTCTGGACAGCTTCAAGGTGCCCTACCGGCGGGAGGAGGACGTCTGCCGATTCGGCGCCGAGAAGATCGCGCAGGGGGCCATTCTGGGCTGGTTTCAGGGGGCCATGGAGTTCGGTCCGCGGGCTCTCGGAAACCGCTCCATCCTGGCCGACCCTCGGGACCCGGGCATGAAGGACCGGATCAACGCCACCATCAAGTTCCGGGAGGACTTCCGCCCGTTCGCTCCCGCCGTGCTCGAGGAGAAGGTCGAGGAGTATTTCGTTGGCGGCGTCTCTTCCCCGTTCATGACGCTGACGTTCGACGTTCAGGAAGAGCAGAAGGAGCGCATCGCCAGCATTACCCATATCGACGGCACCGCCCGGATCCAGACCGTAAGCGCCGCCACGAATCCCCGGTTTCATCGGCTCATCTCGGAAGTCGGGAGGGTCACGGGCATCCCCATGGTCATCAATACCAGCTTCAACGTGAAGGGCCAGCCCATCGTGACGACGCCCCGGGACGCCATCTCGACCTTTTACATGACCGGCATGGATCACCTGATCCTGGGGGACTACGTGCTTTCCAAGGAAGCGACCCCGCTTCCCGCGGCGAGGTAAGAAATGCCCGAAGACCCAGCCGGCCGCATGACGCACGGCGCCTGGCGCAAGCTCCGCGGCCTTCTCGAGGGGAAATCCGCCGGGTCCGAGCAGAGCCCGATCGGCGGGCCGAAATTCCTGAGAGACAGCGCCACGACGTTCCTGACGGCGGTGCTGGCTCTTGGGATCGGCACGATCCAGGCGGCCGTCGTCGCCCGCACTCTTCTGCCGGAAGGGAAGGGAGCCCTCACCGCCGCCCTGATTCTGCCGCAACTCCTGGCAATCCTGACGCCGTTGGGCCTGAACTGGTCGGCGACCTACCATCTTGGCCGCCGGACCTTCGACCGCGAGAGGCTGATGCGATCGGTCCTGACGGCGCTGCTTCTGCTCTCCGCAGGCGCGATGATCCTCTGCCTGGGGGTGGGTTTCGCATTGCGCGGCGTTCTGCTTCCCGGGGTGCCCCGCTCGGCCTTCCTGCTGGCCGTGCTGCTCCTGCCGACGCAGGTTTTCCTGCTCTCGCTCGGCGGACTCTTCCGCGGGGAGATGCGAATCCTCGAGGCGAACCGGATGGATCTGGCGCGCAGCGGCCTCATGTTCCTCGGGATCCTCGTGGCGATTCGAGTCCTGCGGCTTGGAGTGATCGGAGTAGTCCTCGGGCAGCTGCTGGCCGAGATTCTGGTCATCATCATGGCATTTCGGCGTCTGCGGGGCGTTCCGGCCCGACCGCTTCTGAACGGCGAAATCCTCAGAGAATTGACTGGATACGGGCTGAAGGTCTACAGTTTTACGATCCTTCTTTATTTGAATTACCGCTTCGACCTGTTCATGGTCCGGTACCTGCTGGACCTGAGACAGACCGGCCTCTATGCGACCGCCGTCAGCCTGGCGGAGATTCTCTGGATGGTTCCGACTTCGCTGGGATGGGTGCTCTTCCCGAGCATCGCGAGATCGGGCGGCGCGGAGAGGGACCGCTTGACGCTGGCCGTGTGCCGGAACGCATTCTGGGTGATGCTGGTTCTGTGCGGAGTCCTGGCGCTGAGCCGGAATGCCGTGCTGCGCCTGTTCTTCGGCGAACCGTTCCTGGCGGCGTCTCCGGCGCTGCTCGCGATCCTTCCCGGAATTCTTGCGATGGCCATCCAGCTGGTGCTCGGATCCGATCTTTCCGGCCGGGGCCATCCGTTGCCGGTGACGCTGGCGGCCGCTTTGGGCCTCGTGACCAACTTCCTTCTGAACCTGCTCTGGATTCCGCGATACGGGATCGTGGGCGCGTCCCTGGCCTCCTCGGTCTCTTACAGCATCATCGCGCTGGTCGTCATCGTCGCCTTCCTGAGGATCTCGGGGGCGAAGGTCCGCGATGCCTTCGTCCTTCGCCGTGAGGATTGGGGCCGGGTCGCCGGCGTGTTCTCGAAGATGAGGGAGGCGGCCGCTTGATCGCTCCCGCTCGAGCGACAGATCCGTTCATCCACGCGGCGGCTCGGCCGCGCCGCGCGGGGAGGCCGTGGCCGTGTGCGGATTAGCGGGAATTCTCTCGTTCCGGGGGGCGCTTCCGGAGCAAACCGATGCGCGATTGCGGGCGTCGGCCGATGCGCTCCGGCACCGCGGGCCGGACGACCAGGGGTTTTACCGGGAAGGGGAGATCGGTCTGGCATTCCGCCGCCTCTCGATCTTGGACCTCGCCGGGGGCCACCAGCCCATGTCGAACGAGTCCGGCACGGTGCAGGTGATCTTCAACGGTGAGATCTATAACTATCGCGAAATCACTCGAACCCTCGAGGAACGGGGGCACCGCTTCCGCACGCGCTCGGACACGGAGGCGATCGTCCACCTGTACGAGGAGGCGGGAGAGGACTTCGTCCATCAGCTGCGCGGGATGTTCGCCATCGCCATCTGGGATTCCCGGTCTCGCAAGCTGATTCTCGTGCGGGATCGACTCGGCATCAAGCCGCTCTTCTACCGGTCGACGTCTCAGGAGCTCGTGTTCGCCTCCGAATTGAAAGGGATCCTCTCGACGCTGCCGCTCTCCGTCCGGAGGCTCGACGAAGAGAGCCTCGCCCGGTACTTCCGCTTCCTGTATCTTCCGGGCGATCGCAGCATCTTCGCGGGAATCCACAAGCTCCGGCCGGCTCACCTCATGATCTGTCAGGACGGGAAGGTGTCCATCCGCCGTTATTGGAACCTTCCGCCGGTGGATCCCGCCCCCGGTTTCGACCGCGCGGAAGCCGTGGAGCGTCTTCGAGCCCTCCTCGAAGAATCGGTCCGGCTCCGCCTGATCAGCGACGTGCCGCTGGGAGCGTTCCTCAGCGGGGGAATCGATTCGAGCTGCGTCGTCGCGCTGATGAAGAAAGTCTCGAAGGATCCGGTCAAGACCTTCACGATCGGCTTCGAGGAGGAGGAATTCAACGAGATTCCGATTGCGCGGAAGGTGGCGAAGGCGCTCGGCACCGAGCACTGCGATCTCGTCGTCCGCCCCGAGGCCATCGGGTTGGTGGAGAAGGTCATTTCCGCCTTTGACGAGCCCTTTGGCGATCCCTCCGCCATTCCGACTTATCTCGTCTCCCGGCTCGCTCGCGCCCAGGTCACGGTGGCGCTCTCGGGGGACGGAGGCGACGAGCTGTTCGCCGGCTACAACCGCTATCAGAGCCTGACGCGCTTGGATTCCTTGCGCCGTCTGCCGCGCGGGATGAGGCGTGCGGGAAGCTTCCTGCTGGGGAAGGTCGGGGCGGCGAGCTTCTCGGCGACCAGGCTGTCCGGGGCGCTGCGGCGCAGTCTGGACGTCTTTCCGCAGGACTACATCGATTCGGTGAATTTCCTTTTCGATCGGCGGGCGGCCGCCGCGGTGACGCCGGCCTGGAGGGAAGCGGCGGCTAAAGTCGGATGGGAAGTTTCCGTCGACGGCTGGTCCGACCCGGTTGACGGGGCGCAGCGGATCGATCTCCACAATTATCTTCCGGAGGACATTCTCGCCAAAGTGGACCGCATGAGCATGGCCTGTAGTCTCGAGGGGAGGGTCCCGCTGCTGGATCACCGCGTCGTGGAGTTCGTCGCCTGCCTTCCTCCCGCATGGAAGCGCGAGAGCCGGCCGAAGTCTCTGCTTCTGGAGGCGGCGGGCCACGATCTTCCCCACGAAACCTGGAACCGACCCAAGAGAGGATTCGGGATTCCGCTCTCCCACTGGTTCCGGAACGAGCTGCGCGATTATCTGAAGGATCTCTTCCTGGGAGAGACGGCGCGCCGGCGAGGATTCTGGGATCGTCGAGGGATGGAGTCGCTCATTTCCGCTCACCAACAGGGAGCTTGGGACTTCTCGGAGCAGCTCTGGGCTTTCCTGACTCTCGAGCTCTGGCACCGGAAGTACCTCGATCCGGCGAATCCCTATCCCGGATTCTCCGACTCGCTTCCTCCGGTGCTCGACGCCGATGCCGGGCAGGTCCCGATCCGGAGCGTGCCGTAATGAGCTCCCTGAAAAGCCTTTCTCTGGCCGATTCTCTTTCGTATCCTTCGAAGGTCCAGATCCTGGGCCTTGCCGCGGTGGGCACCTTGGTGGCCGGGTTCCTCTATCTGGGATTCCCCGTCACCAACCTTCCTTGGCTCATCGTCGGCGGGATCCTGGCTCTCTTGACCTTGCGATCCCCTGTGATCGGACTGACCTTCGTCCTGGCCTCCCAATATGCGCCGTTCGCCGTCGGCGGTCTCACCGTCGTCCAAATCGCGGGCCCTTTGGTGGCCCTGATAGCGCTCCTCTGGTACGCGGCCAACAAGCGCGGGATCGTCCTCGGGAACACGACCCTCCCCATGATTTTCCTGATATTCCACCTGCTCTACTCTTTGAATTTCACCAAGAATGCGGCGCTGACCTGGTCTTCCTTGCGCAAACTCTCCTTCAACATCATTTTCTGCGTGCTGATTGTGAACGTGGTGAACTCCTACCGGAAGCTCCGCCTGCCTCTGTGGATTCTCACAGGCATGGGAGCCCTGAATTCGCTGGCCGCTTTCTACCAGGTAGCCGTGGGGAAGACCATCGACAATCGGGCCAGGGGACTCCTGGAAAACGAGAACCAATTCGGCGAAGTCGCCGCGATGACCTTCTTCGTCCCGTTCTACTTTTTCCTGAACGGTACGCGGCGATGGGAAAAGGCTCTCGGTTTTGGTCTGAGTGTCCTGCTCATGGGAGGAATGATCCTTTCGATCTCCCGGGGTGCGATTATCGCGTTTGTCGGCGGCATCTGCATGGTCGTGATTCGCGAAAGGCGATCCTGGCGCCGAATCCTGTTCTTCGCTGTCCTGGGCGCCTGTGCCTATCCCTTGCTGCCCCAGCATTTCTCCCACCGCTTCGAGAAAATCGGGAGCGAACTGAGGGGAACGGTCGTCCTGTCGCAGCGCCACGGGCTCTCGGTCCGCGGCTACTACAACAAGGCGGGTCTCAAGATATGGAAGGCCAATCCCGTTCTGGGCGTGGGGCTCGGAAACTACGGCTATTACTATATCCAGCCGGAGTTCAACCCGGGAATGCCGGGAGTCCACACCCTTCCTCCTCACAATCTCTACGTCCAGGCCCTGGCGGAAACCGGAACACTCGGTTTCCTCTTGCTTTGCTGGTGGATTCTGCAGGCTGGCTACAATTACATGAAAGCGGAGCAGCGAGCCCCGCCTCCCGAGGACCTCACGTATCTCCGTGCCGCCGAAACCCTGACGTTGCTGATGCTGATTGCAGCCTTCGCTTCCGGAAATCTGCTGTTCACCCACACTGGGGTGGTGCTGTCCCTGAGCTACGTTTGCCTGAGGGCCTCCGAGAACGACCCGGCGGCGACTCCGGCTCCGACGAGCTCGTCGTCGTAGGACGCCGCAAGACGAGGACCAGAATTCGATGGGAACCTGGCAGGAAGCCATCTATCGGCGCGCCCCGATTCCTTTGCAGAACACCCTTCTGACTCTTCACGGATGGCGGCTGCGCCGCGCCCGCTTCGGCGAGGGATACCGTCGATTAAGGCGGGAGTTCGACGCCCTGGAGGCCGCTTCGCGACCGCAGCAGAAGGCGTATCAGGAAGAACGGCTCGCCGCGTTGATACGGCATTGTTACGAGAACGTCCCCTATTACCGTCAAGTGATGGACGAGCGGAAGCTGCGTCCCGGCGATGTCCGGTCGATCGAGGATCTCGCGAAGCTCCCCATTCTCGAAAAGGAGGACTTGCGCCGCAACTTCGAGGCGCTGGTCTCGCGCGTCGCGAACCCCCGGCGCTTGAGACGGGCTCACACCAGCGGCACGACGGGCTCGCCGCTGGAATGTTACTGGGATGATTCGGTGGATTGCGCGACCAACGCGGCGCTCTGGTCGCACCGATCCTGGGCTGGTTTCAGCTTTGGCCGCCCCTACGCCGCCCTCCTCGGACGGATAATCGTCCCCGACCGGCAGCACGCGCCGCCTTTCTGGCGCGCCAACCGGGCCTGGAACCAGCTGTTTCTTTCCTCCTTTCATCTCGACGAGCGCACGGTGGATTCCTACCTCGAAGCCATGCAGTCCTTCGGGACGGAGGCCCTCGACGCCTATCCATCCACCGCGTACTTGCTCGCCTGTCACCTCCGATCCCGCGGCAGGACGTTGCCGTTGAAGTGCGTCTTCACCTCGGCGGAGACCCTCCTGCCGATCCAGCGAGAGGTCATCCAGGAACGCTTCGTCTGCCCGGTCTACGATTACCTGGGAGAGGCGGAGCGGGTTCTTTTCGCCGGAGAATGTCCGTCCGGCGAGGGGATGCATCTGTTCAGCGGATATGGAATCGCGGAGATCGCCGACGACCGCGGCGCGCCGCGTCCTGAGGGAGAGGCGGGTCACCTGATCGTGACGGGGCTGCACAACTACGCCATGCCGCTGATTCGCTACCGGCTGGGCGATGTCAGCGCGGTGCGGGGCGAGCGTTGCGGATGCGGGCGCACGCTTCCTCTCATGGATCCCGTGACCACCAAGGCCGAGGACATCGTGGTCACGCCCGAAGGTCGGCACGTCAGCGCTTCGACGCTCACGCATCCTTTCAAGCCCATGAAGAACGTCCTGGCCTCCCAGATCGTCCAGGAGACTCTGCACTCGCTGATCATCCGCATCGTGCGTCGCCCTGCTTACACGGACGACGACACGAGAATCCTGGTGTCGGAGTTCCGCAAGCGCGTCGGCGATACGATGAAGATCGAAGTCGTTTTCGTGGACTCCATCCCGCGGGGACCCCGGGGAAAGCTGCGATGGGTCATCTCGAAAGTCCCGCTTCGCTTCGGCGTCCAGACGAGCAAGAACCTCTTCGCCGAGTCGGACGCCGAGCAGAAAGCCGGATGAGGCTGCCGTGATCGAGTTCGAGGAGGTGAAGCAGGTGTCCGCCGCGACCTGGGATCAGTGGCTCGAGGCCACCGGTCGGGCGCGTTTCTATCATTCTTCCGGCTGGCTGAGATTTCTGGACGCCACGCAGCCGGGCCGGACCCTGCGGGCCCGCATTCTGGAGAACGGCCGTCCCATCGGTTACTTCGCCGGCAGGCTCCTCTCCAAATACGGACTGAGGATCCTGGGCAGCCCGCTGCACGGATGGACCACCCATTACATGGGCCCCGTCCTGAATGCCGACTGCGCCTTCTCCGCGGAGGCGTTTCTCGCCATGCACCGGTGGGTCTTCGGGGAGCTTGGATGCGCCCATTTCGAGCTGTTGACGCCCGACCTGCCGCCCGGCACCGCCAAGGATCTCTCCTATGAAGATCAGGGCTTTCAGAGCTTCCTGCTCGACCTGAGGCCCGGCGAAACTGATCTGTTCGGGCGCTTCAACAAAGGGTGCAAATGGTCCATCCACAAAGCCCAGCGGGAAGGCGTGAGGGTCGAAGAGGCCCGCGATGAAGGGTTCGTGGACGATTATTACCGGCAACTCGAGGACGTCTTCGCCAAACAGCGGCTCGTCCCGACGTACGCGCGCGCGCGCGTCGAGGCGCTCTGGCGATGCGCGCCGCGGGATCGGCTCCTCTGTCTGAGAGCGTTGCGCGACGATGGGGCATGCATCGCGACGGCCATCGTCACCTATGACCGGCGGTGCGCCTACCTCTGGGGCGCTGCGAGCTGGCGCCAGGAGCAGAAACGATGTCCGAACGAGCTCCTTCAGTGGGAGGCGATGAAGCGGCTCAAACAGCTGGGCGTCCCGGCCTACGATTTCGGCGGGGGAGGAGAGTACAAGGCCAAGTACCGGGGGACGCGCATTCACGTGCCCTGGTACTCGCGAAGCCGCTACCGGTTTCTCGCCCGGCTGCGGGACGTCTATCGGGACGCCTTCTACGGCCGGCAGCGCCTGAAGGGGTGGCTCGGCGGGCTCAAGACGGGACAGGATCGCCGGGAGATCACGGCGGGGGCGGTCGGTGGATCGTAGGAGGTCCTGCGTCGTCTGCGGAACCGCGCCGCGAGAAAGCGAGGGCGACGCGCGGGGCGATTATCATTGCCCGGCATGCGGTCTGGCGTGGAGCGGCGCGGCGCCACCACCGGACCCCGCCGCCGAGTGGGAAAGCGACTATTACCGCGACGCGGCTATGGTGAAGCTCCACCAAGCCAGGAGATCGGCCATGGAGGCGATCGCCGCGCGTCTCTGCGCTCTCCGTCCCGAGCGGGGACGGCTCCTGGACGTCGGTTCGGGCCTCGGGTTCTTGATGGATTCCGCGGCGCGCGCCGGGTGGGAGGTGGAAGGAGTCGAAGCCTCGCCCACGGCGGCCGCATGGGCCCGAAAGTTGACCGGGGCGAAGGTGACCGAAGGCCTCATGGAGGCCGCCGACCTTCCGGCGGAGGAGTTCGACGCCGTCACCATCGTGGATACGCTGCGCCACGTTCCGGACCCGATGGCGCTGCTGCAATCGGCGCGCCGCGCGCTGCGTCCGGGGGGATTGCTGATGGTCCGGGAAATCAACCGGAATATCCAGCAAGCGGGCGCGCGCCTCCTGGGGCGGAAAGCCCAGGCCGCCCCGGCTGGACCCCGCAAGGCTTTCGAATATGCCCAGCGATTCTCCTCAAAGAGCCTGCGGCACGCCCTGCGATTGGCGGGATACGTGGAGTGCTGGGCCGAGCCTTCGCCCCTGTTCCGCGAGAAGGGCTCCGGCGCGGGCACCGCGCTGCCGCTCCTCAAAGACGGCGTAGGATGGGCCTGCGAGGCGATCTACCGGGCCTCCGGGAAGCGTCTCGTCGTAAGTCCGAATCTCCTGGCCTTCGGCAGGACGCCGCGCCAGCGGGAGCGTGCCGCTCCGGGCGCGGCGGGAAGGAGGATCGCTTGAGATTCCACGTCCTCCGATATCACGGACTGTATCGCGATCCCGAGGAGATTCGCGGACGGCCTCCCCAGGAATACGTGTCGGTGGATGATTTCGTCCACCAGGTCCGATGGATCCGGCAGAACGGCTACGCCATGCTTACCTTGAGAGAGTGCCGCGAGCGGGCCGAGCGCGGCCGGCTCCCCGAGAAAGTCGTCTGTCTGAGCTTTGACGACGGAAAGGAAAGCAGCCTGCGCCTCGCGGTTCCCGTGCTGGCCCAGGAGGGAGGGGTCGCCACCTTCTTCATCGTCCCAGCCTGGCTCGGAAGGAAAAACATCCTGGTTCCCTCGGAGGTCAGGGACCTGGCATCCCTGGGGATGGAGGTCGGCTCGCACTCGCTGAACCATCCCTTCCTCACCGAATTGGGATCCTCGGATCTGGATCGGGAGATCGCCGGCTCGAAGGATTTTCTCGAAGACCTCCTCGGTCGCAGCGTGGATTGCTTCTCCTATCCGTTCGGAGACGCCAACGCCAAGGTGCGCGACGCCGTCGAGAAGGCGGGTTACCAGGTCGCCTGCGGGACGCGCCGGGGCTCGAACCTCCTGCCGCCCGACTGGATCTACCTGCGATGCTGGGGAATGCACCGGCGAGTCCGCGGCGCCGATCTGCGAGGGATGCTGGATCGCGCCGGACCGTCGCTGGGTGAGACCGCCGCCGAGATGGTCAAGCGGGTCGTCGGAATGCGACGCTACGCCCGGTGGACCGAGCGCTGGCGCCGGCGAGAGGTCGAGTGAGCCATGCCGGAAGCCCTCGGCCAATTCCTCTTCCTGTTCTCTTTGCTGCTCCTGGCTTACATCCACTTCGGCTATCCGGCGCTTCTCTGGACGCTTGGCCGAATCCGTCCCCGGCCCGTGCGGCGCGACGACATCACCCCGGTCATCGATCTCGTCATCGGGGCCTTTAACGAGGAGGCCGTCCTCGCCAAGAAGCTCGAGAATTGCCTCGAGCTCGACTATCCGCGGGACCGTCTGAACCTCATCGTGGCGTCGGACGCGTCGACGGACCGGACCCACGAGATCGCGCGGCGCTTCGAGAGCCGCGGCGTGAAGCTGGTGGTCGCTCCCCGCCGGCGGGGAAAGGCCGCCAACTTCCGCGAACTGGTGCCGTCGCTTCGCGGAGACCTCATCCTTTTCTCGGACGCGGGAAGCCTGTACCGGAGCGACACGCTTCGCAAGATCTCCAGGAACTTCGCCGATCCGGAGGTGGGGTGCGTGGGCGGACGGATACGCTACGTCAATCCCGGAGAGACCTCCGTGACCCAGGGCGAAGGTCTCTACTGGCGGTACGAGGTGTTCCTGCGAAAAGCCGAGAGCCTCATCGGATCCGCCGTGGTGCTGAGCGGGGCGGTCTACGCAATCCGTCGCGAGCTTTACCGGGCCGTCCCGGATCACCTGCCCGACGATTTCATGAGCCCCATGAACGTCCTGGATCAAGGCCGCCGCGTTATCTACGACACCGACACGGAAATCCTGGAAACGATGGCCACCTCCCCCCGGACCGAAATCGCCACGAAAACGCGGATCATCTCCCGTAATTTCACGGCCCTGCGATCCATGAAGCGGCTTCTGGATCCGCGTCGCGATCCCCTCCTCGCGGTGCAACTCCTCTCCCACCGGCTTCTCAGGTGGTTCGTGCTGCCGATCGCTTTGATGCTCCTGCTCTCCAACCTGATGCTGATCCATCGTCCCGTCTACGCGGCGCTCCTGGCGGGGCAGATCCTCTTTTACCTGCTGGCTCTGGCCGGATTCCTGCTGAACCGGGCGGGCAAGCGCTCGAAGGTCGCCTTCCTGCCGTTCTATTTCGTCCTGGTGAACCTCTCGGCGGCGCTGGCCCTCGGACGGCTCCTGTTGGGGCACCGGGTGAGGGGAGTGTGGGAGCCGGTCGAACGATGACTTCGATGGCGGAATGGCTGTTCTGGGGGT
The DNA here is from genome assembly GCA_036004685.1 of Candidatus Polarisedimenticolia bacterium. Lineage (NCBI taxonomy): Bacteria > Pseudomonadati > Acidobacteriota > Candidatus Polarisedimenticolia > Candidatus Polarisedimenticolia bacterium. The sequence goes on from DASYRE010000008.1 coordinate 14,442, forward strand.
GCGCCGGGATGACGGCCTACTCCTACGCCGGCTATCCCGTTCTCCTGACATTGTGGACGAGCTTGCGGGGGGAGACGCCGGAAGATGAGGCCCCGGGGGATCGACCGCTGCCGCGGTTATCCCTCATCGTGCCCGCCTACAACGAAGAACAGGTCATCGCCCGGAAGATCCGCAACAGCCTCGAGCTCGACTATCCGGAAGCGCTCCTCGAGATCGTCGTCGTCTCCGACGGATCGAGCGACGCCACCGAATCGGTGGCGCGGGCCGCGGCAGGAGGGCGGGTGCGGCTCGTGTTCCTCGAGAATCGGCGCGGCAAGACGGCATGCCTGAACGCCGTCCTGCCCGACCTGCGCGGCGAAATCCTGGTGTTCACCGACGCCAACGCCTATTTCCGTGCCGACGCCCTGAGGAACCTGGTACGACGCTTCCAGGATCCCAGGATCGGCTGCGTGATGGGGCAACTGGAGTACTTCCGGGAAGGCCCGCTGAACGCCTCGCTCGGAGAAGGACTCTACTGGCGGTACGAGAATTTCATCAAGGACCGCGAAAGCCGCCTCGGCTCCACGATCGTCGGAAACGGGGCCATCTACGCCATGCGCCGCGTCCTTTGCGCGCCCCTTCCGGAGCGGGTCGAAGCGGACGTGGCCAATCCGCTGCTCGCGCTGCGCGGCGGGTATCGCGTGGTCTTCGAGAGAGCCGCCCGTTGCCAGGAGCGGGCGGCGAGCACGGTCCGGGAGGAATTCTGCCGAAAGACGCGGATCATCACGAACCAGATCACCACCTATCTGCACGGCGCGCGCTGCTTCTCGCCCCTCCCGGCGATGGCCTGGTTCCAGATCATCAGCCACAAGGTGCTTCGCTGGATGGTTCCGCTCTTCCTCACCGGGATCTTCGTCGCGTGCCTGGCGGGAGGAGGCGGACCCTTCTGGAGCTCTCTGCTCGGTCTCCAGGCGCTGTTCTATGCGATGGCCCTGGCGGGCTGGATTCTCGAGTCGCGCGGGAGAGCGCTGCCGAAGCAGATCTTCCTTCCCTATTATTTCTGTGCGGTCAACGCCGCCTCGGTGAAAGGAATCGCCGACTTCCTCCGCGGACGGCACCCCGTCGTCTGGGAGAAGGCGGCGAGCACCCGATGAGACACCCGGAGCCAAACCTCAAGGACATGAAGGAGAAGATCTCATGAGAGTCCTGATCACGGGAGGGGCCGGCTTCATCGGCTCGCACCTGGCCGAAGCCTATCTCAGCCGCGGGGACGAGGTCTGGGTGCTCGACGATCTCTCGACCGGCGGCATCCAGAACATCGAGCATCTGAAAGGGCAACCCGGGTTCCATTACGTCGTGGAAACGGTGATGAACATCCCGGTTCTCGCGGAATGCATCGACCGCTGCGACCAGGTCCTGCACATGGCGGCGGCGGTCGGGGTCCGGCTCATCGTGGAGAGCCCGGTCAACACGATCGAAACGAACATCAAAGGCACCGAGAACGTGTTGATGCTGGCGAACAAGAAGAAGAAAAAGGTCCTGATCGCCTCCACGTCCGAGGTCTATGGCAAGAGCACGAAGGTGCCTTTCAGCGAGGACGACGACCTGGTGCTGGGTCCGACCATCAAAGGACGGTGGAGCTACGCATGCTCCAAGGCGATCGACGAATTCCTGGCCATCGCCTACTGGAAGGAGAAGCGGCACCCGGTCGTAATCTGCCGTCTCTTCAACACGGTCGGCCCTCGTCAGACGGGACGATACGGCATGGTGATCCCGACGTTCGTGCGGCAGGCCCTCTCCGGCCAGCCGATCACGGTGTTTGGAGACGGCACCCAGTCCCGCAGCTTCACCTACGTCTCCGACGTCGTCGGCGCGATCGTCAAGCTGATGGATTCCGACAAGACGACGGGACAGGTCTTCAACATCGGCAACGGCAGGGAAATCACCATCATGGAGCTGGCCGTCCTCGTCAAGGAGCTGACGAACAGCTCCTCGGAGATTCTTCTCATCCCCTACGATCGGGCCTACGAAGAGGGCTTCGAGGACATGCCCCGGCGGGTGCCGGATATCTCCAAGATTCGCAAGACGATCGGCTACGAGCCCACCCTGAACATCAAGGAAATCCTCAAAAAAGTCATTGAATACGAGCGTGGATAGAGTATATTTCTTTCGATTTCGTTTAAAATGAAGCACTTGTTGCAGAGAGGGGGATCCGGCCGTCCGGGAGGCGAGGGTCCGGACGGAGGTCAATGAGCGTCATCGGCGCGTTGTTTGTCGCGTTCCTGCTCTGCGTCGCGGCGACTCCCGTCGTCATCCACCTGGCCCGCCGTTTCGGGTTCGTCTCCGAGCCCAAGGCCGATCGCTGGCATTCCCGCCCGACGCCGCTGCTCGGCGGGACGGTGATCTACGCCGGAGTCACGGCCTCGGTCCTGCTGTTTGGGACGCTGAGCCGCGAGATGATCGGGGTTCTGGTCGGCGGATCCCTGATCTTCCTTCTCGGCCTGACGGACGACCTGCTCCAAATCAAGCCGTCCACAAAGTTCCTCGGGGAAATCCTCGCGTCCTGCGTCGTGCTTTACGCCGGCTTGGGGCTGGATCTGATCCCGAATCCCTTCCTGAACCTGTTCTTGACCCTTCTCTGGTTGGTGGCGATCACCAACGCCTTCAACCTCCTCGACAACATGGACGGACTCGCCGTCGGCGTGGCGGCCATCTCCTCCTTGACGACCTTCGTGTTCTCCCTGGTCCAGGGGCTGCCGGAGATCTCGGTGCTCTCGATGGCCGTCCTCGGAGCCAGCCTCGGATTTCTGCTGTTCAATTTCAATCCGGCCAAGATCTTCATGGGAGACTGCGGGAGCCTTTTCCTCGGATTCACCCTGGCCTGTACGACCATTCTGGGATCGTGGGAGCAGGCCTCCAACCTGTTCGCAATCCTGGCAATCCCAAGCCTTGCCTTGGGGGTTCCCATCTTCGATACCCTGCTGGTCACCACGTCCCGGATTCTCTCAGGGCGCAGCGTGGCCGTCGGCGGCCGGGATCACACGTCGCACCGCCTCGTGGCTCTCGGGATGTCCGAGCGGAAGGCGGTCCTGACCCTCTACGCCTTATGCGTCTTTCTGGGCTCTATCGCGATCTTCAGCCTGCTCTTCAATTTCGTCATCTCCGGCCTCATCACCGTGTTCTCGATCGTGCTGCTGGCCCTTTTCGGACTTTACCTCGGCCAGGAAAGGGTCTACCGGTACGAGTCGGGTTCCAACGGACGCGAAGCTTCCCGCGTCTACAGCAGCTTCATCCGTCACAAGACCAGGATTCTCGAGGTGGCGATCGACACCTGCCTGATATCGCTTGCGCTGGTCTCCGCCTACGCGCTGCGGTTCGACGGCACGATTCCACCCGCCCTCTACGCTCAGATTGCCGCGACCCTGCCCGCTCTTCTCTCCATCAAGCTCCTTATCTTTCACTACTTCGGACTGTACCGAATCGTCTGGTCCTACATGGACATCGCCGACCTCGGAATCATCGCCAAGGCGGTCCTCACCGGCTCCGTCCTTTCGGTGCTCACCCTGCTGGTCTTGACGCGCTTTGAAGGATACTCACGGGTCGTCTTCGTTCTGGACGCTTTCCTGCTTCTCGTTCTGGTGACCGGGAGCCGCATGCTGTTCCGGTTCTGGCGCGACTATTTCGCGGGACTGCCACGGCTCGGAACGCGCCTGATCATCGTCGGGGCCGGCGATGCGGGCGTGATGATCCTGCGGGAAATCCGCAACAATCCGGACCTCGCCTATCAGCCGATTGGGTTCATCGACGACGACGCCGGGAAATCGGGGAAGCGCATCCATGGACTTCCCGTCCTCGGCGGACGGGAAAAGCTCAGCGACCTCGCCTCGAAGAACCGCGTCGATGAGATCCTGATCGCCATCCCGTCGCTTTCGGAAATGGAGCAGAAGCGGCTTGTCTTGCTTTGCGAGCAGACGGGAAAGCGCTTCCGGGTCATGCAGAGTCTGGGAAAGTCGGTTCTCGGGTGAGCGCAGGCCGACGTCGTGGAGCCGCCCCCGCGACGGCGGGCACCGGCCAAGGCCTTATTGGGAAAGGGTTTCCGAGGCGTCGCGACTTGACAGCAAGGCCCGCGACGGGTAACATACCGGCTTCCCAGAGAGGAACCCTTCGGACTCACCGGCGGTTTCCGGCGAGGCTTTCTTTTCAAGGGATCTGCTTCCTGCTCGTCCTTCTCGTCGCGCCCTGCGTGGCCTTCGCGCAGGGACAGGGGAACGAGGAAGAGCTCCTGCCCATTCAGATCGGGAGGTTTCTCCTGTACCCTTCGATCGATTTGATCTATGAGCACGAGACCAACGTTCGAAGAACGAATGAGGACGATCCTCTTTTCGCGCCGGTCTCAAGCAGCGTCCGGAACATCCGTCCCGGCTTTCGCTTCGAGATTCCGTTCGAAAGGGGCTCCGGGACCGTGGATTACCAGGCGCAATTTCAGGATTACACCGACGCGGAGCTCGGGAACGCGAACGGGGTGAGCCAAGCTCTGGATGCCCACTTCCAGATCCGGCTCACTCCGGTCCTGAAAATGAAGGCCGCTCACAAACTGGTCCGCGGAGTCAGCCAGCTTCCCGAGGTCGATCCGGGCGGAGAGCTCCGCTTCGGGACGCGCCCCTTCGTGGTCAGCGCAACCGCCGCCGTTTTTTCCGCCGAGTTCACCCCGGTTCAGAGCCTCGAGCTCGGGGCGGCTCGCAATACGACGACCTTCAGCGGCGGCTCATCGAGCGATTTTCTTTATGACGTGGAATCCAAGACGTTGTCTTCTCGATACGTCATCACCAGCAGCCCTGAGAACCAGTATTACCTCGCGTTCAACGTGCAGCGGACGCAGCAGAACCGGGGAGTCTTCTCGGCTCTCCAGCCCACTGATTTCCAGCGGCGCTATGCCGGCGTCGGCCTGCGGCGCCTGATCGCGCCGGATCTCACCAGCGAGCTGTGGGTCGCCTACGAGAGGACCCGCTTCACCGGGGACATCCGAGGGGTTCCCTTTCACGGAGTCTCGCTGGAGGGTGAGCTGATCAGCCAGGTCACGGTCACCTCCCAGGCGCGCCTCAAGCTTCGGCGGGGACCTCTTCAGTCCTTCTTCAACGTCAACGCGTACTACCTGAACGAGATGATTCAGCTCGCCTTCGAGCAGAAGCTCGGCTTGAAACTCGCGGCGCGGTTCCAGGGAGGCTACCAGCGCAACGGCTACCCCGAAGCCATCCGGGTCGCGGCCGTCACTCCCGCGGAGCAGGCTCTCGACAATGATGGGGACGGACTGGTCGACGAGTATGAATTCCTTGTCCCCAGCGAGGGAGTGAAGCGGAAGGACACGGTTCGAAACCAATCCTTCGAGCTCTTGTACGACTTCATGCGGGGCTTGCAGCTCGCGCTCGGCGTCCACCGGGATTCGGCGCGCTCCAACATCCGCGCCGTCGGCTGCAAGAATACCGCCGTGGGACTCACCAATTGCCCTTCAACCGACCAGATCGTCTACGATCTCTTTGATTACGACAATACGGGCGTCACCGCCTCGCTCACGTTGGGATGGAAATGAGAAAAACGCCGGAACGACAGGCCACCGGATGGAAGGCGGAGCGATCCGCCATCCTCTTGAGCTGCCTGATGGCCGTCGCGGTTCCGTGGGACACGGGCGTCCCGGCCGCCGAGGCGATTCGGGCGAGAGATCTGTCCGTGCGGCGCGGCGCGGCCGATTTGATCCAGCTCTCCTTGAAGACCACCGGTCCGGTTCCCAGCTCCCGTTGCGAGTTTCGGCGGGAGAATGGCCTGGAGCGGCTCGTTCTGGAGCTTCCGGGAGTCGAATCGGGATTGAAGCCCAGCTACGAATTCGCCGAGCTCATGACGGGGTCCATCCGGGTCACGACCGTCTCGACGGGCGCCGACCCGGGTCTTCGGGTGGAGATTCCGGTGCAGGGGCTGTCGCTGCGGGGATGGGAGACCAGCCGGGAGGGCATTGAGGTATCGCTTTCAAGATCCCCGGCCCTCGGCGCGAGCGTGCCGGCACCCTCCGGCCCCGTGGCCGCCGGAGGCTACCGGCTGGGCCCCGGAGACCGCATCGAGATGGCGGTTTATGGGCATGACGACATGAAGCAGACGCTCCAAGTTCTTTCGGACGGCAGCCTCGTTCTCCCGCTGGCGGGCGTGATCCCGGTCTCCGGCAAGACGCTGGAGGAGGTTCGCCAGGATCTCGAGAAGCGGCTGAAGGACTACCTGGTCGACCCGCAAGTCAGTCTGGACATCAAGGAATACCAAAGCCAGCCGGTGAACGTCGTGGGAGAGGTCGAGAAGCCCGGCCAGTACTTCCTGAAGGGCCCCACGACTCTCGTGGACATCATCGCCTTGGCCGGGTGGATGAGCAAGGAGGCGGGAAGCGACGTCATCATCACTCGCCACGAGAGCGTTCCCGGTAAAGCCGGCACGATCCGCCAGATCGTCATCAAGAAGGAGAACCTCCTGGGCGGCGGGATCGAGTACAACCCTACCATCCAGGCCGGGGACGTCGTGACGGTCGGTCCTCGTCAGTATTTTTACATCCGCGGAGAGGTCACCAAGCCCGGGCAGCTCGTTCTCGAGGACCACCCAACGGTGATGAAGGCGATCAGCCTGGCGCTCGGCTTCACCCCCTACGCCCGGAAGGGCGGGATCCATATCCTCCGTACCGTCAATGGGGTCCAGACGCGGGTCGACGTCGACCTGAAAGCCATCGAGGAGCGAAAGCAGCAGGACATCCCGCTGCTTCCCGACGACGTCATCGTCATCCCCCGGCGTCGGATATGAGCCGGCTCCACTGCGGTTCCGCTTGCTTTTCAGCTTCTTCGGCGTATGATTCGTTATTACCTAAATCCTAAGAAAGGAAGAGAAAACCGGCGCTATGGAAGCACCTGTCCGACCTGTTTCGGCTGAGAAGAAGGAGATCCATCTCCGCGATTACTGGGCCACGATACGACGCTGGCGGTGGACTGTCATCGCTGCCTTCGTAATCGTTTTCACCCTGGTGGCCCTGTTCACTTTCCTCCAGCCGCCCGTCTACCGGGCCAGCGCGAAAATCGAGATTCAGCCCTCCACGCGCCGGGTCGCCCCGGTCGCCGACGTCTCCGAGCTCGGCAGCACGGGCTACGGCTGGTTCTCCGAGGACCGCTACTACAACACGCAGTTCGAGGTCATCAAGAGCCGCGCCGTCGCGGAGAAGGTTTTCGACCGTCTCAACCTGTGGAGCGATCCGCGGTTCAAGGGGCTCAAGGATCCCATCGACGCGTTCAAGAGCTCGGTCATCGTCGAGCCGGTGGAATTGACCGGCATCGTGGTGATCTCCCTGGAGGGCAACGATCCCGAAAAGACCGCTCTCTGGGTGAATACTCTTGCCGACGTCTACGTCGAGCGCAACATGGACATGGCCCTGAAGGCCACCGACCGCGCCATGAAATCCCTTCTCCAGCAGATCGAGCCGCTCCGGGGAAAGCTCGTCAAGAGCCAGGAAGAGAGTTTTCACGTCGCCGAGAAGCAGAAGATTTTCGTTCCCGAGGATCAGCAAAAGATGATGGTCGGGACGCTCACCAGCCTCCAGAACGATCTCACCGAGACGCAGATCGGAATTGCCAAGCAGGAGGCAGTGATACGACGAATCGAGGAGGTCGGCCGGGAAGGAGGTTCCTACCTCACCATTCCCGAGATCGCCAAGGATCCGATCATCGAGGGTCTCTACAAGGATCGCATCGCCTTGGAACAAGAGATCCAGAAGCTTCTGAGCATCTTCAAAGAGAAGCACGTCACGGTCGTCGAGAAAGAAGCCGAGCTGGCCCGGCTCGACCAGCGCATCGCCGCGGAATGCGATCGGATCGTGGCGCGCATCAAGACCGAATACGCCATCCGCAACGATCATGAGCGGAAGGTCCTGGCCCAGATCGAAAACGCCAAGAGCGAATCGCTCGACATGACGCAGAGGGCCTCGACGTACGAGCTGGCCCGCGGTGACGCCGCGGAGACCCGCAAGATCTACGATTTGATCAGCAGCCGCTTGAAGGAGATCAACCTCAGCTCCCAGCTCCTGAACAACAACATCCGGGTCTTGGACAATTCCCAGGTGCCGCTGGCCCCCGTCCGTCCGCGCAAGGCACTGAACCTGGTGATCGGCGCGCTCAGCGGACTTCTGCTCGGGGTCGGCCTCGCGTTCTTCCTGGAGTATCTCGACAACACGGTACGGACGTCGGAGGATGTCGAGCAGTATTTGAAGCTTCACATCCTGTCGATCATTCCGAAAATGACGGACGAGAGCAGCTACGCGGTCCGGGAGTCGCTGCAGACCCTGCGGACCAGCCTGCTGTTCTCCCGAAAGAGCCGCAGCAAGAACCTCGTCCTGTTCACGAGCGCCGGGCCCCAGGAGGGGAAGAGCACAACTCTCGTCGCCCTGGCGAAAACCATGGCCGCGTCCGGGGAGCGCGTCGCCGTGCTCGACTGCGATCTGCGCCGCCCCACGATCCACGTCCACCTCGACCTCGACAAGCGCCACGGAATGACGAATTTCATCCTCGCGCCCGAAACCGAAGGATGGCACAACTACTTGAAGAACTCGAAGATTCCCAATCTCTACGCCATGACGTCCGGACCGCTTCCTCCCAACCCGCCCGACATCTTCGGAAACGACCGCTTCACGGCGATGCTGACCGAGCTCAAGAACGATTTCGACTGGGTTTTCATCGACTCTCCGCCGGTCGCCTCCCTGACCGACTCGATCCTCCTCGCCTCCATGACCGACATGGTCGCGATCGTGATCCGGCACAACCAGACCGACAAGGAGCTCGTGCGACGCTGCGTGGCAAACGTCCGGAACGTCAACGCCAACGTGATCGGCGCGGTCCTTAATCACGTGGATCTCGAGCGCTCGAGCTACCGCGATTACTACTACGCCGGCTATTACTACTACGGGGAGGGGAGAGGCTCGAAGAGCAAGGGAAGCCAGGTAAGATCCGCTTCCGGGAAGGGCGCCGACGTGCCCCTGGAGGAAAGGGCGGCTCGCTGAGCCGTCGGGAGTCTTGAGGCTCGGTCCTTGCCGGGCGCAGCGTGTCGGCTGCTTTCCCATCCGGAATCGCTGAATCTCACTTCTGAAAGCCAGGATCGCCCGGGCGGGGCGATTTTACCGACCTGCCTCTTTCCGTGACGACCCGAGCGTCACGGCCCTCCTCGGCGACCGGTAAGCTTTTCGATCGTGGCCGAGCCGTCGGGCTCTCCCGGGACTCGCGGCCGGCTGCGCCGTCCTCACCGAAGAAAAGCGTCTCCCATACCGGTCGCTCGCGTTGCCGCCCCCCGCGCGCCGGAATCCTGGACGTCTCGACGGGTTTCATGCACCCGGTGCCAGCTCGCGGGTCGTTTCGCGGCCATACCTCTCGTCTTACGGATTGGACCTGTACTTTTCCCGAAGCGAGAGCCTCGTCCCAGAGGATTTCGCGCGGGCGCGGAATCTTAAGCCGGTTTGGCGTGGAACGGGTGAGCGGGACCGGGCTGACGGCAGGAGTTATCGCTTCGAGACCTTTTTGCCGAGCCGCGTCCGGAAATCGCGGGCGGTGGCCACAAGGCCGGAGCGCAGCCCCACGCGCGGCTTCCAGTGGAGCAGGCGGTTGGCGAGCGCGATGTCGGGCTGGCGGACCTTGGGGTCATCGACCGGCAGGGGGCGATAAACGATCTTGCTGCGACTGCGGGTGACCCGGAGAACCTCCTTGGCCATCTCGAGGATCGTCATCTCGGAGGGATTCCCCAGGTTCACGGGGAGGTGGTATGGCGATTTCAGCAGGCGGTAGATCCCTTCTACTAAATCGGCGATGTAGCAGAAGCTCCGCGTCTGGCCGCCGTCGCCGAACACGGTGAGCGGCTTTCCCTGAATGCTCTGGGCCAGAAAGCTTGGGATGGCCCGCCCGTCCTGAATCCGCATGCGCGGCCCGTAGGTGTTGAATATCCGGACAATCTTGGTATCCAGCCGGTGGCTTCGATGGTACGCCATGGTGAGCGCCTCGGAGAAACGCTTCGCCTCGTCGTAGACGCCGCGCGGCCCGATGGGGTTCACGTTTCCCCAGTAATTCTCGCGCTGAGGATGGACGAGGGGATCTCCGTAGACCTCCGAGGTCGAGGCCAGGAGGAACGAGGCATTCTTCTCCCGGGCCAGGCCGAGGGCCTTGTGCGTGCCGAGCGATCCCACCTTGAGCGTCTCGATGGGATGCTCCAGGTAGTCGATGGGGCTGGCCGGGCTCGCGAAATGCAGGATGGCGTCGATCGGACCTGCGACGTGGATGAAGCCGGAGACGTCGAGGTCCACGAAACGGAAGCGCGGCTCACCCAGCAGGTGCGCGACGTTGTCGGGAGAGCCGGTGAGCAGATTGTCGACGCAGATGACTTCCCATCCCTTGAGGAGAAAGTGATCGCAGAGATGGGAGCCGATGAAACCGGCCCCTCCGGTGATCAGGACGCGGCGCTTCTTGGCCAAGACCGATTCTCCGCGGAGTCGCTTCTAGAAAAAGCGCCCCGAGTCTAGGGGGAGCGGGAACGGGTGTCAAGCCAAGTCCGGCGCGGCGCGACTTGGGGCGCTTCCTTGACAGGATCCGGGCGTCTTCCTAAGATACGGGTCGGAGCCCACCGTTGAAATCACCCGAGCCAAGCCTTCGCGATCGCATCGTACTCTTCGCCGTCCCCCGCGTCGCGGCTCTCTTGATTCGGTCGATTCGGTGGACCACCCGCATCCGGCAGGAGGGAAAGGAGCCGGTCCTCGCCGCGCTCGCCGCCGGCCGCCCCTTCATTCTCGCCTTTTGGCACGGCCGGCTCTTCCTGATGCCGTATGCCTATCCGGGCCGCCGGATCGCCATCCTCATTAGCGAGCACCGGGACGGGGAGTTCATCAGCCGGACCATGGCCCGCTTCGGTTTCTCGACGGCCCGGGGGAGCAGCACGCGCGGAGGATCGGCAGGGCTTCGGGAAATCGTCCGGCGGATTCGATCGGGATTCGACGCCGCCTTCACTCCCGACGGGCCGCGGGGCCCGCGCCACGTCGTGCAGCCGGGCGTCATCACCGCGGCGCGCCTGTCGGGCGCGCCCATCATCCCGGTCACCTTCTCCTGCTCAAAAAAAAACTCTTCGCGTCGTGGGACGGCTTCATGCTTCCCTTGCCTTTCGGACGCGGGGTTTTCCTGTACGGCGAGCCCATCGAAGTGCGCCGTGACGCCGGGGAGGTCGAGCAGGAGGAGGCTCGGCTCCGTCTGGAAACGGCGTTGAGCCGGCTCACGGCGGCGGCGGACGCCCGGATGGCGTCCCCCCGAAGCTCCGCGTGACGTCCGGGACGCCGCGAATCTTGATGGTCGCCGGCGAGGCTTCGGGCGATCTCTACGGGGCGCTCCTGGCGCGCGAGCTGTCGGGGCGAAGGCCGGGAATCCGCATCGGCGGAGTGGGCGGGACGCGCATGGAGGAGGAGGGGATCCCTCTCCTCGCGCACTCACGGGATCTCGCGGTGGTCGGGCTGGTCGAGGTCCTGGCTCACTTCGGGCCGATTCGGGCCGCGTTCCGTCGCGTGGTCTCCCAGCTTCGCGACGATCCTCCCGATCTCCTCGTGTTGATCGATTATCCCGACTTCAATCTGCGGCTCGCCAAGGAAGCCCGGCGGCGCGGGGTTCGCGTCGTCTACTTCATCAGCCCCCAGGTCTGGGCCTGGCGGCCTTCCCGGGTCCTCCAGATCGGCCGGACGGTCGATAAGATCCTGGTCATCCTGCCGTTCGAAGAGGAGATTTATCGCAGGGCCGGCGTTCCGGTGGAGTTCGTCGGCCATCCCCTCCTGGACATCCTCCCGGAGCCCGGCGCTCTCGGGCCGAGCCGCCTGCGGTTCAACATCCCCCCGGGACGCCGCGTGGTCGGGCTCCTTCCGGGCAGCCGGCGGCGCGAGATTGAATCTCATCTTCCCGTCATGCTGGAAGCCGCCGCCGAGCTGCGGCGGCGGATCGGTGATTTTCTCGCGGTCATCCCGCTCGCTTCGACCCTGCGCCGCGGGGATCTGGACGCTTACCTCGGATCGACCCCGGGAGCGCCCGAGGTGCTCGTCCTGGACGGCCCGCCCGGGGAGGTGCTCAACACGATGGACGCCGCGATGGTAAAATCGGGAACGGCCACCCTCGAAGCCGGCCTGATGGGCGTCCCGATGGTGGTGGTCTACCGGACGGCCCCGTTGACCTATCTGCTCGCTTCGCTCCTTGCGAACGTGCGTCAGGTCGGCTTGGTGAACATCGTCGCCGGCAAGGAGTTGGCTCCGGAGCTGGTGCAGCGTCGTTTCACCCCTGAGAGGATCGTGACCGCCATGGAGCCGATACTCAAGGATCCCGCGCGCGCCGAAGCGATCCGGCGCGACCTTGCCGTTCTCCGGAGCCGGCTGGGGGAGCCCGGCTGCTTCCGGCGATCGGCCCGCGCGGTGCTCGAGGTCCTCGACGCCGCCGGCGCCCGGCCGTCCGGGGGGGCGCCATGATCAAGAGCATGACCGGATTCGGCCGCGGCGAAGCCTCCGACGAAGCGGTGCGGTACGAAGTGGAGGTCCGGGGGGTGAATCACCGGTTCCTCGAGATCCGCTTCCGCCTGCCGCAGGAGATTGCGCACTTCGAGATGGATCTCAGGAGCCACGTCGCCCGGTCCGTCCGGCGCGGGCGTCTGGACGTCACGGTGGATCGCGCTCCGACGCGCGAGCCCGAGACCGTCGTCACGGTCAACCGCGACATCGTCTCCCGCTACCTCCAAGCGGCCACCGAGCTGGCGCGGGAATTCCAGCTTCCCGGCGCCCTGACGCTGGAATCGGCCCTGGCTCTGCCGGGCGCGGTGCGGTTCGAAGTCCGCCGGGAAGCGGCCGAGGCGGAACAGGAGACGCTCCATGCGGCGCTGGATCGGGCCCTCGAGTCGTTCGACGCCGCCCGCGCGGCTGAAGGAGGGAGGATGGAGCAGGACCTCCGCGCGCGCCTCGGTGCCATGGAGGAGGATTTACGACGCATCGAGACGTCCGCCGCCGGCGCCCCGCAGGAGCTCACGGCTCGCCTCCGAAAGCGCTTAGCGGAGCTTGCCGACGCGATCCCGCTCGACGAGATGCGGCTGGCGCAGGAAGCCGCCTACCTTGCCGGCCGGAGCGACATCACCGAGGAAATCGTCCGGCTCCGCGCCCATCTGCGCGGGGCGCGGGACCTTCTCGCCGCCGATGGCTCCCCGGTGGGGAAGTCGCTCGACTTCCTCGTGCAGGAAATGAACCGGGAGACGAACACGATCGGCTCCAAGTCCGAGAACCTGGAGATCTCCCAGGTCGTGCTCCGGCTCAAATCGGAGGTCGAGAAGGTTCGCGAACAGATCCAGAACCTCGAATGAGGACGGCGGGCGGCGGGCCCCGGAGAACGGGATTGGAGGAGACGCCCACCCGCAGCGGGATCGCGTTCGTCCTGTCGGCTCCCAGCGGGACCGGCAAGACCACGCTGAGCCGTAGGCTCCTCACCCGGATCCCGAATCTGCGGTTCTCGGTTTCGTACACCACGCGGGAGCGTCGCCGAGGGGAGCGCGACGGAGTGGACTATCACTTCGTCTCCCCGGCGCGTTTCAAGGGCCTCCAGCGGCGCGGCGAGTTTCTGGAATGGACGGTCCTCGACGGAGCCTGCTACGGGACGTCACGCCGTCAGATCGAGCGGGCCCTCCGCCGGGGCGAGGATCTTCTGCTGGACGTCGACACCAAGGGGGCGGCCCAGATACGGCGGAGGGTGGCCGGCTCCGTCTTGATTTTCCTGCTCCCGCCGGACTTGGAGGCCCTGCGCCGGCGGCACCGGCGGCGCGGAACGGACGAGGCGGCCATGGCCCGAAGGATTGGGCTGGCGCGCCGGGAAGTGGTCGAGTGCGAGAGGTACGATTATCTGGTCCTGAACGAGCGCCTCGGCGAGGCCGCCCGCGACTTGGAGGCGGTCGTCCGGGCCGAGCGTTGCCGGACGAGCCGCCGGAGACGGAGAATGGAAGCTGTTCAACGACAATTCGGACTTGAACCCCGACCCGCCGCGCTCGGCGGCCGAAAGAGGAGGCGAGCATGATCTTTCCCGCAGGAGGTGATCCCATGGACTCGGAGGCGATGGACAACAAGTTCAAGTTCATCACGGTCGCGGCCGCGCGCTGCAATCAGCTGCAACGCGGCGCCCGGCCCAAGGTGGAGAGTCGCTCCCACAAGAACTCGACGATCGCTCAGGAGGAGGTCCGGCGGGGCCTCATCGAGTTCCGCGCTCCGGAGGACCTGAGCGAGGAAGCCTCGGGCGCGGATCCCCTGACCCGGGGCCAGGATGCCGGATAGCCCGGCGCGCGAAATCGCTCTCGGGATCTCCGCCGGGATCGGCGCCTACAAGGTGCCCGAGCTGGTCCGCCTCCTCGTCAAGTCGGAGGTCGGGGTCCACGTCATCCTGACGCGCAATGCCGAGTCCTTCGTGAGCCCGATGACCTTGCAGGTCCTCTCGGGGAGGCCGGTCCTTCGCGATCTCTACGATCCGTCGTCGGGGCCGGACATCGAGCACATCGCCCTGACGCGCCGCATCGGCCTGCTTTGCGTCGTCCCGGCCACCGCCTCGGTTCTGGCGCGTTTGGCGCACGGCCTGGCCCTGGACTTCCTGTCGACGTTCTTCCTGGCGGTCTCCTGCCCGGTCCTCGTCGCGCCCTCCATGAACACGCGAATGCTCCTCCATCCCGCCACGGAGCAGAACCTGGCGATTCTCCGGGCCCGCGGGGTGCGGATCCTCGAGCCGGCGCAGGGGCCCCTGGCGTGCGGCGAAGAGGGGAGCGGCCGGTTGCCGGAGCCGGCGGAGATCCACGCGGAGATTCTTCGCCAGCTCTCGCGGCGCGAGTTCTGGGCGGGCCAGACGGTCCTCGTCACGTCGGGCCCGACGCGCGAGTACATCGATCCCGCCCGCATCGTGACCAATCCGTCGACCGGACGGATGGGTCATGCGGTCGCCCTGGAGGCGGCCCTGCGCGGCGCGCGCGTCATCCTCGTCTCCGGTCCCACCGGCCTGCCCGACCCCTGGGGGGCCGAGGTGGTTCGGGTCGAGACCACCGAGCAGATGCGGCGCGCCGTGCTCGAGGCTCTTCCCCGCTCGACCATCGTCGTCAAGGCCGCCGCTCCCGCCGACTTTCGGCCGGTCCATTCCTCCCGCGAAAAGCGGGCGAAGAATTCCTTCCCGGCGTCGCTGGCCCTAGAGCCGACCCCGGACATCCTCGCGGAGATCGCTCCCCTCAAGGAAGGCCGGTACGTGGTCGGTTTCGCCGCCGGGACCGGAGACCTCCTCGAGTCGGCGCGCGCCAAGATGGATCGCAAGCGGCTCGATCTGGTCGTCGCGAACCTCGTGGGCGAGAAGGACTCGGGATTCGGGTCGGACACGAATCGCGCCACGTTCCTGGGATCGGATGGATCGGCCGAGGCGCTTCCCTTGCTCTCCAAGCGCGAGGTGGCGGTCCGGCTGATGGATCGGATCGAGTCGGACCGGGGCACGAGGTCATGAACGCGGCCTCCCGGCGGGAGCTGCACCGGCAGCTTCGGGCCCGGCTTCTCTTCGTGAGAGACTCCGGCATCCCGGCGCTGCGCGCCCCGAGAAGAGCCAGCGCCTCCCGCCGCGGCGCGACGCCCGATCCCGAGCAGTCGCTCACGCGCCTGCGCCAGGAGATCGGAGACTGTACGCGCTGCCGGCTCTGCGAAAAACGAACCCACCTGGTGTTCGGAGTCGGCAATCCCCGCGCGCGGCTCATGTTCGTGGGCGAGGGGCCCGGGTACGAGGAGGATCGCCAGGGAATCCCGTTCGTCGGAAGGGCGGGGCAGCTTCTGAACCGAATCGTCGAGGCGATGGGACTACGCCGTGAAGAAGTCTACATCGCCAACGTCGTGAAATGCCGCCCGCCGGAGAACCGGACGCCGCTTCCCGACGAGATGGCGACTTGCTCTCCCTTCCTCCTGCGCCAGATTGAGGCCATCCGGCCGCAGGTCGTCGTCGCCCTGGGGGGCGTCGCCGTGCAGAACCTCCTCGGGAGCTCCGCCCCGATCAGCCGGCTGAGAGGGGAATTCCGGAACCTCCCGGACGGAACGCTGGTGATGCCCACCTTCCACCCCGCCTACCTCCTCCGCAATCCCGAAAAAAAGAAGGAGGTCTGGGAAGACATGAAGAAGACCATGCAGCAATTGGCCCTCCCGCCGGCTCGATGACCTCCCCCTCTCTCGAGAGGCCGCTCACGGCGCGAGTGGCCCTGCCTCTTCCCCTGGACAAGACCTTCACCTACCGCGTGCCGGACTTCCTGACGGAATCCTGCCGCACGGGGGTGAGAGTGATCGTCCCCTTCGGCCGGAAGAAGCTGCCCGGCGTGGTCGTGCAGGTGGGAGCCGACGAGGACCGCGCCCTGGACCTGCGCCTCCTGGAGGGCGTTCTCGACTCCTCGCCGGCGCTCGACTCCGCTTTGCTCGATTTCACGCGATGGATCTCCGAATACTATTTCACGCCCTGGGGATTGGTGCTCAGGGCCGCCCTTCCGGCCGGCTTGAAGAGCACTACCCGGTCCAAGGTGAGGCTCACGGAGGAGGGGCGCCAAAGCCTGGAAGATCCCTTCGCGATCCTCCCGCCGGGAGATCGGCGCGTTCTCGATCTCCTGGCTCGCAAGGGACCCCTGCCTCCCGCCCGCGCCAAGCAGGCGGCCCGGGGGACCGGGCAAACCGCTCTGAAACGCCTTCTGGCGGCCGGCCTCGTGGCTCCCTTGGACGAGCGGCTCGTAGTCGAGCCGGCGCCCCCCAAGGTTCGATGGGCCCGGCTTGGGGCGCCCCAGGAGGGGACTCCCCGAGGCCGAAGCCAGAGGCGGATCCTGTCGGTCCTGCAATCGGCTCCCGAAGGCCTGCCGGTCTCCAAGGTGCTGCGCTTGGCGGGGGCCGCCGCGGCGAGTCTTCACTCCTTGAGGCAGGGCGGGCGGCTGGTCTTGGAGGAAAGGACGCCCTCGGCCGCGCCGGATTCCGCTCGGGCGCCCCAGGCTCCGCCGGTTCTGTCGCCGGCGCAACGGGCGGCGGTCGACGCGATCCTCGTTTCCCTCCGCCGGAGCGAGTTCCGCACGTTTCTTCTGGAGGGCGTTACCGGAGCGGGGAAGACGGAGGTTTATCTGGCGGCCGCGGCGGAAGCGATCGCCCGGAGAAAAGGGGTTCTCTACCTCGTTCCCGAGATCGGGCTCACCCCTTTGCTGGCCCAGACTCTCGCGGCGCGCTTTCCGGGCCAGGTGGCGGTCCTGCACTCCGCCCTGCCGGAACGGGAGCGCCGGGAGGAATGGAAGCGAATTCGCGACGGCCGCGCCCCCCTCGTCCTGGGAACCCGCTCGGCGCTCTTCGCGCCGCATCCCGCGCTGGGGCTCGTGGTGATCGACGAGGAGCAGGATTCCTCCTACTACCAGTCGGAGTCGCCGCGCTTCAACGCGCGGGACGCCGCCGTCGTCCGAGCGCAGCGGCTGGGCGCGGTCGTGCTGCTCGGCTCCGCCACGCCCTCGATCGAGGCGGTCGCCGCGGCCCGCAAGGGGAAGTTCCGGCTGCTGACCCTGCCTCAACGGGTGGAGGCGCGTCCGATGCCTGCGATCCGCCTCGTCGACATGCGAAAGGAATTCCAGGAGACGGGGACCCAGAGGCTTTTGTCGCGCGAGCTCGCCGACGCCATCCGGGAGACCCCACGGGCGGGAGGACAGATCCTCCTCCTCCTGAACCGGCGGGGCTTCGCGACGTTCATCCTGTGCCGGGCTTGCGGAGCGCGACTCAACTGCCCCCATTGCGACATCGCCATGACCTATCATCGCGCCGAGCAGGCGCTCCGCTGCCATTACTGCAACGCCGATCGGATCCTTCCGGCGCGCTGCCCCGCCTGCCGATCCCCTCATCTTCATCAAGGAGGCGCCGGCACGGAACGCCTCGAGGAGGCGATCCGCATCGTCGATCCTTCCTTGCGCGTCGCCCGGATGGATCGCGACACCGTGAGGGGACGGGGGCCCGGGGCGCTCCTGGAGAAGTTCGGGCGCGGCGAGATCGATCTGATGCTCGGAACCCAGATGGTGGCGAAGGGGCACGACTTTCCCGGCGTGACGCTCGTGGGAATCCTCTCGGCCGACGCGTATCTCGGGCTGCCCGACTTCCGCGCGGCCGAACGAACCTACCAGCTGCTGACGCAAATGGCGGGACGCGCCGGGCGCGGGAAGCGGCCGGGCCGGGTCCTCATTCAGGCTTTCGCCCCCGAACATCCCGCGCTGCAAGCGGTGGCGCGGCAGGAGCCGCGCGAGTTCTACGATCGCGAGCTGCGCCTCCGCAAGCTGGCGCGGTACCCCCCCTGGGTGGCTCTGACGCAGATTCGGATCATCGATCGAAGCCTCGAGCGCGGCGAGCGGGAATCGCGCCAGCTCGCGAAGATGCTGAGAGAGGAGTCAGGCGCGGCGTACGAGGTGCTCGGACCGTCGCTTTCGCCGTTTCCCAGAATCCGCGGCGAGTTTCGCCATCAGATCCTGCTGAAGGGCCGGAGCCGGAGCGCCATCGCCGCGGGGGTCCGGCGGGTCCTGAGCGCGCGGGCGGGATCGTCGGGAATCCCCCGCGGGCTCGTCGTCGAGACCGATCCGGCGAGCCTCCTCTGAGACCCGGGCGAGGGCGCGTGGGGCGCCCTTTTGCAGGTATACTTTGGACGTCACTCCGCCAATTCCCCAAGGGGCCTGAAATGTGCGGCATCGCTGGAATTCTGCGATTCGACGGCGCCCGCGCCGATCCCGCCCAGGCGAGACTCATGGCGCGCCTGCTGGCCCACCGTGGGCCCGACGGGGAGGGCTTGCACGCCTCGGGCCCGGCCGCCCTGGCCCACCGCCGTCTGGCGATCATCGATCTCTCGGAGAGGGCCGCGCAGCCGATGTTCAACGAAGACGGCACCCTCTGGCTCGTCTTCAACGGCGAGATCTACAATTACCTGGAGCTCCGGCCGTTCCTTCAGTCCCGCCAGCATCGCTTCGCCTCGGACGCCGACAGCGAAGTCATCCTTCACCAGTACGAGGAGGAAGGACCCGGATGCACCGCGCGCTTCAACGGGATGTGGGCTTTCGCGCTGTGGGACGAGGGACGGCGGGAGATGATCCTGTCGCGCGATCGGCTCGGCGAAAAGCCGCTCTACTATTACGCCGACTCCTCGGCGCTCCTGTTCGCCTCGGAGATCAAGGCGCTGCTGGCGCTGCGCCCTGATCTCTCCGAGCCGAATCCTGCCGAGCTGGCTCGATTCCTGGCCACGGGATGGATGGAGACGGGCGGGGAGACGTTCTTCCGGCACGTCCGCCAGGTTCCGCCGGGGCACACCCTGCGGGTCTCGATCTCGGGGCAAATGGATTTGAGCCGCTACTGGGAGCTTCCCCGCGACGAAGACGACGAACCGGTCTCGCCGCGCCGGGCGGCGGCCACCTTGCGCGAGCTGCTGGAGGACTCGGTCCGCCTCCGCCTGAGGAGCGACGTGCCGATCGGGACCTGTCTGTCCGGAGGCCTCGACTCGAGCTCCGTCGTCGACGTCGAGAGCCGGCTGCTCCAGGGCCGGACGATCCACACCTTTTCGTCGATCTTTGAGGAGAACGGATTCAGCGAGCGGCCCTTCATCGAAGCGGTCAACGCCGCCTACCCGACGGAAGCGCACCGGACGACTCCTTCCGCCGATTTTCAGGAGATCCTGCCGCGGATTCTCTGGCATCAGGAATGCCCGCTGGCCGGGCCCGGCGTCTATCCTCAATGGTGCGTGATGGCGCTGGCCCGCGGCAAGGTGAAGGTCCTCCTGGACGGGCAGGGATCGGATGAGATGCTGGGCGGGTACTTTTATTATTATCCCGAGCATCTCGCCGACCTGTGGGCTCGCGTCGGAACGCCTTCGGGAGCCGTCGCGCTTCTCGGGGCCGCCGCGCGCCTCCTCCGGCGCCTCTCTCCGGTCGAGGCGGCCCGCGCCCTGTGGGACGGCATGCGGCGCCTGCGGGGCGAGCCGCGGCACGCCGGCTTCCAAGGAGGATGGCACGCCGATTACCTCGTCCCGGACCTCGCCCGGGAGCTGAGCGAGAGCATCGAGCCCCTGCCCGCCGGACGGGAAAGCTTCCTCGGCCGGGCCCTGCGGGACGATCTCGTCCGAACGAGCCTTCCCAAGCTCCTGCATTACGAAGACCGCAACAGCATGGCTCACGGCCTGGAGGCCCGCGTTCCTTTTCTAGACCATCGTCTCGTGGAGTTCTGCATGAAGCTCCCCGGCCGGCTGCGCATCGAAGCCGGCACCACCAAAGCTCCGCTTCGCCGGGCCATGAGAGGCCGCCTTCCGTCGGTCATCTCCGAGAGGATCGACAAGAAGGGATTTCCCGAGCCGGTGAGCCTCTGGCTGAAAGGCAGCGGTCATGGGTGGGCGCGCGAGCTGCTCCTCTCGGAGCGGACCCGGAGCCGGGGAATATTCCGCATGGAGCGCCTGGAAAAAGGCCTCGAGGAGCATCGCGCCGGAGTGTCGCGGACCGTGCCGCTGTACCGCGCCTTGACGCTCGAGATCTGGCTCAGGCTCTTCCAGGACGGCGAAGGCGCAGCCCTTTTCGCGGGCGGGAACGCCGCGGAACGCTGACCCGTCTGTCCAACCGCTTTTCTTTCCCATGAAGGGAGCGGCGTGCCTAGCCACCAATCAGAGGCGCCCAATTCGCGGAAGAGCAGGGTGACCCGCAAGGTGAACAGCGCCGTTTCCGGCGCTCCACGAGGCCCGGAGGCTCGCCTACTACGGTCTGCCCGTCCCGTTGACTTTCTACGTCAAGTTCGGCGTTCCCGGCACCTTGGCCTGGACGTCGTCCCGAGCTGGCTCGTCTACCTTGGATCTCGCATGGGTTGGCTGCCCCGCTCGGTTCGAGAGCCATGAATGGAATCGATACAACCAGTCCCTGGACGAGAGCGCCGTCCAGCATGGCTTCCGGCGAGTTGGGGTACGATGCTTCGATGATCGTTACTGGCTCTGGGTGATGGCAAAGCTCGATGCGCTTCCGGCTCCGCTCCACGGCGATGCTCCAAACCAAGCGGCTTCAACGGATTCCTCGATAACGAAGGCCTTCCCAGATCGTTCCAGTCGGCCGCCGCCACCGATCCCCGAGATCTCGAACCCGCTGTGAGAGCCTTTTGGTGCCGTCCCTTCCGCCGGATCTTGCATTGACAGTTCGCGGAACCAGCGTATATAGTGGGAGTTATAGCTATCGAGCTCAGGCATTCGCCATGCATTGTCACCCCCTCGGAGAGGTTGGCCTGTGTCCGACGCAGTCCCGTTTTTAGACCTTAGGGCGCAATACCGAGCCCATCGAGAGGCCATCGACGCCGCGATCGCGCGGGTGATCGGAAGCTGTGGCTTCATTCTCGGAGCGGAGGTCGAAACTCTGGAGGCCGCTTTCGCCGCCCATTGCGGCACGCGCCATGCGGTGGGGGTCGGCACCGGCCTCGACGCGTTGAGATTGATCCTCCTCGAGCTCGGGATTGGCCCCGGAGACGAGGTGCTCCTTCCGGCGAACACTTTCATCGCCACCGCCCTGGCCGTTTCCGCGGTGGGAGCGCGGCCCGTGCTCGTGGATTGCCGAGACGAGGATTTCTGCCTCGACCCGAACCAGATTGCGTCCAAGATCACTTCCCGCACCCGCGCCCTCCTCCCAGTTCATCTTTACGGACTTCCCGCCCCGATGGCCGAGATTCAGGAGGTTGCCAACCGCCACGATCTGCTCGTCGTGGAGGATGCGTGCCAGGCCCACGGGGCGCGCCTCGACGATGGCCGGCCGTGCGGCAGTCTCGGACGCGCGGCCGCGTTCTCGTTCTATCCGGGGAAGAACCTCGGTGCTTATGGGGACGGCGGAGCCATCACCACCGACGACGACGAGCTCGCCGCGCGCCTTCGCCTCAGGCGGAATTACGGGCAGGTCGTCAAGTATCAGCATTCCGTGGCGGGGGAGAACTGCCGCTTGGACGCGATCCAGGCGGCGATCCTCGGAGCGAAGCTCCCTTTCCTGGATCGTGGGAACGCGCTGCGCCGTCGGGTGGCCTCCCGTTACATCGAAGCTTTCGCCGGATCGCCGGTCCTTACTCCTCGGGCGGATCAAGTCGAGCGATCGGTCTGGCATCTTTTCGTGGTCCAGGTGGAGGACCGTGAAGATTTCCGCGCCCACCTCAAGAACCGCGGCATCGAGACCGGCATCCACTATCCCGTTCCCATCCATCTTCAGACGGCCTACTCGTACCTCGCGCACGCGCACGGCGATTTTCCGGTCTGCGAAAGACTCTCCGAGAGGATCGTCTCGCTTCCCATCTATCCCGAAATGACGGAGGGTCAGGTCGCGAAGGTGATCGATGCCGTCCTTTGCTGGGCACCGGCGCGGGCGGCCCGGTGATGAGCGAGGAGGACAAGAAGAGGATTCCGCTAACGGTTTCCGTCGTCATCCCCGTCTACAACGAGTGCCGCTCCGTCGAACGCGAGGCGCTGAAGATTCACCGCTTTCTCGAGCGTCATTTTGCCGACAGTGAAATCCTGCTCGTGGACGACGGCTCCACCGACGGCTCGGCCGCCATTCTGGACCGGCTCGCTTCGTCCCTCGATGGCGTGCGCCTCCTGCGCCACCCCGTGAACCAGGGGATCGGCGCCGCCGTCATGGACGGCTACCGGGGCGCCAGCAAGGAAGCGCTGACCTATTTCCCGGCTGACTCTCAGGCAGAGATCGAAGACATCGCCGAATTCGCGTCCCGCATGGCGGAGGGGGTGGATGTCGTGCTGGGCTTCCGCTCCGACCGCCGCGACTACTCTCCCGTCCGTCTGTGCTACTCCTATCTGAACCTCCTTCTCCACGGTCTCCTGTTCGGGCGATTCTACCGGGACGTGAACTGGATTCACCTCGTCCGACGCGACGCCCTGCGGCGCATATCGGTCCGATCGCGCAGCGCCTTCATGGCCGGCGAGATGCTCGAGAAGATCCGTCGGACAGGCGGGAAGATCATCGAGGCCCGCTCGCGCTACAATCCCCGGCGCGAAGGCAGGACGAACGTCGGGAACTTCCGCGGGGCGCGCGCGGCGCTCGCCGACATGCTGCGCCTTCGCTGGGACCTGTGGGTCCGCCCACGCTCGAGCCTGGAAGCCGGGATCGTCAAGGGGGAGCGGGCATGATCCGGATCGGGATCGTCGGGCTGGGGCATTGGGGCCCCAACCACCTTCGTAGTTTCAGCTCCCTTCCCGAGTGCACGGTCGTGGCGGCGTCGGATCTCAACGATTCCCGCTTGAAGGTCTTCGCCGCTTCCTATCCTCAGGTCGAATTCGTGCGCGACCCCGCAGAGATCTTCCGGCGCGCGGACGTCGATGCCGTCGTGATTTCGACCCCGACCGCAACCCACTATCCGCTCACCGCGACGGCCCTGCAAGCCGGCAAGGACGTTCTTTGCGAGAAACCGCTCACCCTGAAGACCCGGGAGGCTCTGCGCCTCGTCACGCTGGCGCGCTCCCGAAAGCGCATCCTCATGGTGGGACACGTATTCCTTTTCAATCCCGGCATCCTCTGGCTCCAGAGCTATCTTCAAAGCGGCGCCGTCGGGCGCGTCCTCTACATCCACGCGACGCGGACCAACCTGGGCCCGATCCGCAGCGACGTCAACGCGGCTTTCGATCTCGCCTCCCACGATATTTCCATCCTCAACTTTCTCCTCACCGCCTCCCCGCTCAATGTCAACGCCACGGGGCAGGGATACCTCTCCTCCAAAGTGGAGGACGTCGTGTTCATCAGTCTCGAATACCCGCAAGGGGTGCTCGCGAACATTCACGTTTCCTGGCTCGACCCCAAGAAGGTCCGGGAGATTACGGTGGTCGGGGAGAAGCGGATGGTCGTGTGGAACGACCTGTCTCCGGACGGCCCCATCGCCGTCTACGACAAGGGGGTCATCCGGGAGCCCTATTATTCCGATTATGGAGAGTTCAACCTCCTCGTCCGGCAGGGGGAAATCACCATCCCTCACGTGAAGCAGTACGAGCCGGTCCGTGCACAGGCGGCCCACTTCGTGGAATGCTTGAAAGAGCGCCGGGCGCCGCGGGCCGACGGCGTCGGCGGGATGGAGGTCGTCCGGATTCTCGAATCGATCGGCAAATCACTGGCGGGAGGGGGCAGGAGAATTTCATTGGCTTCCCGAAGGGACGGCCGACGGTGATCCGGAAACCCCGCGGGGTCTTCATTCATCCGCTGGCGCTCGTGGAGACGTCGCGAATCGGCCCGGGGACCCGGATCTGGGCCTATGCCCACGTGATGGAGCGTTGCCGAATCGGCCGGGGATGCAACATCGGCGAAGGGGTCTTTCTCGAAACGAGCGAGCCGGTCGGGGAGTTCACCGTCATCAAGAACGGTGTCTCGGTCTGGGATCGGGTGCGGCTGGAGGATCGCGTCTTCGTCGGACCCGCGGCGGTCTTCACGAACGACCGGGCTCCGCGCGCCGATCCGCGGTTCAAGGCCGGACCCGAATTGTGGGAGCCGACGCGCATCCGGACCGGCGCCTCGATCGGCGCCAACGCCACGATCCTGAGCGGCATCACCCTGGGACGCTGGTGCCTCATCGGAGCCGGGGCCGTCGTCACGCGCGACGTCCCGGATCACGCGCTGATGCTGGGGAGTCCCGCGCGCGAGTGCGGTTTCGTGTGCGAGTGCGGCAGGCGCCTGCCGGAAAGCTTGGGATGCCCGTGCGGACGCCGGTACCGGCGCAGGACCTCCGGCTTGAGCCTTCTCCCCTCGCCACGCCGAAAGTCCCTCCGACCTCGCCGATGAACCTGCTCTCCAGCCCTCGCTGGCTTTCGGCCGCCGCGGGTTGCGCCTTGATCCTGTTCGTCTTCTTGACCGTCTTCGACGTGATCTTCGTCCCCGTCGAGAAGGACGAAGGGATCTATGCGTATGCGTTCCGCCTGGTCGCCGAAGGCAAGCTTCCTTACCGTGATTTCACCTACATCGAGAGCCCCGGCCTCCCTTATTACTACGCCGCGCTCCTGGCGCTTCCCGGCATCGACCTCCGGAACGTGCGGATCCTCTGCGCGGTGACCGGCTTCGTCGCACTTTGCCTGCTCTTGGCTTGCGCGGCTCGTCTCGGCGGGAAAACGGCTGCAGCGTTCTGCGCCCTCCTGCTCTTCACTAACGCGCGTCTGGCCGAATGGTTCTCGAGGGACGTCACCTATCCGCTGGTGACGCTGCTGCTCGCTTCGTCCCTTCTCATCGCCCTGTCTCGGCTTCCCGACCGGTTCCGCACGGCGGCCCAGGGAGCGCTGCTCGCTCTGGCCGGGGCGGTAAAAGCCAGCATGGGCATCGTGTCGCTGGTGTGGATGGGGGGCATGCTGCTCGGGCATCGGAGAGACCGGAAGGCCGTCCTGTGGGGAGCCCTGGCTTTTGGCGCGACCCTGAGCCTCTCGATCGGGCCTTTCCTGCTCGCGGATCCCGGCGCTTTCTTCTTCAACGTCGTCGAAGCGGCGGTGTCCAGAGGTCGACTTTTCCCCTTCATGAGACGGCCCGATGCGCTGGACCAGTGGCTTGAATTCGGCTCCGGACAGAAGATCCTGGCGGCGAGAACGATCCTCCTGGGGAACTTTCCGATGGTGATTCTCGCCGCGGTGATCGTTCTTGCCGGAACGCCGCGACTTCGCTTCGGGAAAAACGGTCCGGCTTCGAAAATCGCGCCCATCACGGCGGCCCTCGCGCTCGGCGTGCTTTTCCACTGGCTCTTTCCGTCGCCCAGTTATCCCAACTATCAGATGATGCTCCTGCCCGCCCTCACGGTCCCCCTGGCAGTCGTCTATGCGGCGTCGGCGGAGAAGTGGAGCGGAACGGGGGCCCGTCGGATCCTGTTGGCGCTTCCGGTCGTGCTGGGGGGGCTGAGCCTGTTGGAAGGTGCGAATCCGGACGAGGCCGGCCTCGGTGTCGGAACCTACCGTCATGGCCCCCAGCGAGAGCTCACCCAGCTCGTGGAGCGCACCGTATCTCCAGGAGGATTGCTTCTCACCGATTACCTCCCGGTGGCCGTGGAAGCGCGCCGGCGCGTCGTTCCCGGAAATGAAGGGGGCCGAGCCTCGCTCGTTCTGGGCCTCGACGATCGTCGTGCTGCGGCCCTCCACGTCCTGAACCGAAGCGCCTTTCTTGCCGTTTTGCGCGAGGGACGCGCTCAGGGAGTGGTCCTGACCCGGCAGCTGTTCGAAGATTCGTTTCGGGCAGTTCCGGGCTTTTTGGAGGAGACGGAGGAGGCACTCGCAAGCCGGTACCAACTGGTGAAGGAGTTTCCGGAAAGCGTCTATTTTAGCTACGGGCGCATCCGGGTCTACCGCCTGCGTGACCGGTGAGCGAAGGGCGGCCCGTCAGCCCGCGACGATCTCCAGCCGAACAGGAGACGCGGCGAACACCTCTCCGATCCGGGCGGCGCGCGCATGCCCCGAGGCCCGCAGCGCCGCGACGAGCGCCTCGGCCTCCTGCGGCGGCGCCGCGATGAGCAGCCCGCCCGAGGTCTG
Organism: Candidatus Polarisedimenticolia bacterium; assembly: GCA_036004685.1. Classification (NCBI taxonomy): domain Bacteria; kingdom Pseudomonadati; phylum Acidobacteriota; class Candidatus Polarisedimenticolia; species Candidatus Polarisedimenticolia bacterium. The sequence goes on from DASYRE010000008.1 coordinate 41,015, forward strand.
CGGATCGGCCAAGAGGGTCAAGGCTTCCTCGGAGAGCCTCCCGGCGATCTTCAGCTTGCCTTCCGCCAGCTTCAGGTTGCAGCGGGTGACGCGCGTCCCGATCCCCTTGCGGATCAGGGCGAGACTCTCCTCGTAGAAGGGAAGGGCGGCCATCCGGATTCTCAGTCCGCAGCCGCTTCTCTCCGCCATGCCCAGGGCGTGACCGATCAGCCCGAAGCCGGTGACGTCGGTGCAGGCGCGCGCCGCGTGCTGCTGCATCAGGCGGCAGGCGACATCATTCAGGCGGACCATTTCCGCCAGCGCCTCGCGGAGCGTCGCATCGGAGACGCGCCGATCCCGGTAGGCGCTGATGACGACGCCGGTGCCGATCGGCTTCGTCAGGACCAGCGCGTCGCCGCTTTCGGCGGTCGAGTTCCTCACGATCCGGCCCGGGTCCACGATGCCGGTCACGGCGAGCCCGTATTTCAGCTCCGGATCCTGGATCGTGTGGCCGCCAACGACCACCGCCCCGGCTTCCCGGACTTTCCGGGCGCCCCCCTTGAGAATCTCCGCCAGGACCTCGGTCGGAATTCCGGAGGACGGGAAGCAGCAGACGTTCATCGCGGTGAGCGGCCGCCCGCCCATCGCGTAGACGTCGGAGAGAGAGTTCGCGGCGGCCACCTGGCCGAACACGTCGGGATCGTCCACCAACGGCGTGATGAAATCGACGGTCTGCACCAGGGCCATCGTGTCGCTCACGCGGTAGACTCCGGCGTCGTCGGCGGTGCCGAATCCCACGAGCAGGTTCGGATCCGCCGGCTGATCGAGATCCTGGACGATCTTCCTCAAGTCCTCCGGACTGAGCTTCGCCGCTCAGCCGCCGGACGAGGAATATTCGACCAGGCGGGTTTTCGCGCCGATCCTCATCGTCTTCTCCCTCCTTTCAAGGGCCTGGACCGGGCGGATCATAGCACACGCCTCCGGAGCCATCGCCCGGCGCGCCGGCGACGTTCGAACTATAATAAAGATGCCGATCCGGAGGCCGGATTACGGGGTTGTCATGCTCATCCAGGTGATCCTCGCGGAAACCACCGAGCAGCTGCTCGACGAGTACCGCGGGGCCTCTTCCGACAGCGATCTGGTGGAGCTGCGCCTGGATCGGATCCGCGACCTGGATCTCGAGTCACTTCTGTCAGTCCGCGGCAAGCCACGCCTGGCCACCTGCCGGAGTCACGCGCAGGGAGGCTTCTTCGGGGGGACCGAAGAGGAGCGCCGCAAGATCCTCGAGGAGGCGGTCCGCCGCGGAGTGGAATACGTGGATCTGGAGTTCGGGAGCCGGGACGTCGACCTGCTTCCACAGACCGGATCGTGCCGCCCCATCCTCTCCTACCACCACCGGCCCGGCGCCCCCCTCGATCTCAAGGAGATCTACCGGAAAATGGCCGGGATCGACGCGAGCGCCATCCTGAAGCTCATTCCCTACGCCGACTCCTGCACCGACAACCTCCGGATTCGGGATCTCTTGCGGGAGTCGCGCTCGGACGGAAGGGATCTGATCGCGTTCTGCATGGGGGAGAAGGGGAAAGTCAGCCGGATTCTTGCGCGCGCCTGGGGATCGTGGGCCGTCTACGCCCCCAGCCGCGGCGAGTCACGCACCGCTCCGGGCCAGGTCCTGCTCGCGGAGCTGATCGAGATCTACCGGGTGCGCGAGCTGGAAGCGGCGACTCCGTTGTGCGGCATCGTCGGGTTCCCGGTCTCCGGATCGCTCTCGCCGCGACTCTACAACCTCGCCTTCGCGCGGCTCGGGCTCCCGCACCGCTTTCTTCCCTTCGAGACGGAGACCCTGGCCGAGTTTCTGCCGATTCTCAGCGAGCTGCCCATCGCCGGATTCTCCGTCACCCATCCTCACAAAGAAGCGATCCTGGCGCATTGCGACGATCTCGACCCGCTCGCCCGCCGGGTGGGCGCCGTCAACACGGCGGTCCGGCGCTGGAACCGGCTCGTAGGGTACAACACCGACGTCGAGGGGGCCGTCGCCCCCCTGCGCAGGGTTCTCCCTCTGAAAGGGGCTCGCGTGGGGATTCTCGGGAGCGGGGGAGCGGCCCGCGCCGCCGCCTACGGCCTCATCCGCGCGGGGGCGAGCGTCACGCTCTTCGCCCGGAATGCAGCGCGCGCCCAGGCGCTGGCGCTGGATTTCGGTTGCCGGTGCCAGAGCTGGAGCCGGGCGAGACTGTTCCGCGGGAAGCTCCTGATCAACGCCACTCCGGTGGGGATGAGCCCGGGGCCGGAGGAGAGCGCGGTGTCCTGGGACGCCATACGGACCGATGCCGCCTACGATCTCGTCTACAACCCCTCCTCCACCCGGTTCCTGCAGGAGGCGGAGAAGTCGGGCGCCCGACCCATCAGCGGGATCGAGATGTTTTTGGAGCAGGCCCTCCTGCAATTCGAGCTGCTCAGCGGACGGCCGGCGCCCCGGCCCCTGTTCGAAGAGATCCTGTCGCCGTTCGGCCGGCAGGACGCCCGGCCGCCGTCATGAGCCCGGATGCCGGCGTCTCCCGGTACACGCGCCAGATCCTCCTTCCTTCGATCGGTCCGGGAGGGCAGGAGCGGCTCCGCGCCGCCTGCGTCGCCGTCGTGGGGCTGGGCGCCCTCGGTACCGTGGAAGCGAGCTACCTGGCGCGGGCCGGCGTGGGAACGCTGCGGCTCATCGACCGGGACACGGTCGAGCTTCACAACCTGCAACGTCAGATTCTCTACACGGAGAGCGACGCGCGGGAAGGGCTGCCGAAGGCGGTCGCGGCCCGGAGGCGCCTCGAGGCGGTGAATTCCGAGATTCGCCTGATCGACGTCCCGGAGCATCTCGGGAAAGACAACATCGGCGAGATCCTCTCGGGATGCGCCATAGTTCTGGACGGCACGGACAACCTGGAGACCCGCTTTCTCCTGAACGATTTCTCGGTGCGCGAGGGCGTGCCGTGGATTTATGCGGCCTGCGTCGGAACCGAGGCGCTGGTCAGCCCCATTTTCCCCGGGAGGACTCCGTGCCTCCGGTGTCGCATCGCTCCCGAGTCGTCGGCGCCGGAGCCCACCTGCGACACCGCCGGCATCCTTGGACCGGTGGCGGGAACCGCCGGCTCGGCGGCCGCTTCGCAGGCTCTGCTGGCGCTGGCGGGTGAGCCGGGGTTTCAGGGGGTGCTGCGCATCGACGCCCGGCGGGGAGACTTCCGGGTGGTCCTCCAAGACTCGGAGCCGGATCCCGCGTGTCCCGCCTGCGCCCTGCGCCGCTTCGATTTCCTCGAGGGCGACCTGGCCGCCTCGGCCCACGTCCTGTGCGGCCGGGGGGCGGTCCAGATTCTTCCAGCTGCTCGCAAGACCCGGAGCCTGGAGGAAGCCGCCCGCCGGCTCGCGGAGTTCGGGGAGGTTCACCGCAGTCGTTTTCTGATCCGGGCAACCCTCGAGGGACACTGCCTCTCCCTGTTCCCCGACGGCCGGATCATCGTCGGCGGCACGACCGATCCCTCCCGCGCGCGCGCCTTGGTCGATCGCTATCTCGGCGGGATCTGATCGGCCGAAACCCTTGGTTGACACGGCGCGCGACGCTGCGCTAGCATCGACCGCCGGCCGGCGCCCGGCCGGCAAGGAGCCAGTCAGCCTCATGAAAGCTCTCAAGACGAATCCTCCCGCCTGGCCCGTACGGCTCCTCTCCGCTTTCCGACGACTCCATCGTCCTTGGCGAAGCCGCCACTCCGGCGCCTGATCCTGCGAGCAGGCGCCGACCGCGAGGCGCTGCCGGCGCTTCCGGACGGGACGCCGAATGGCGGAGTGGCGGCATGGACCTCTTCTCTCGGGAAGAGGTTTTTTTATTGGGCACGGCTCTCCCCGTAGAAAGGAGGGAAGCATGAGACAGCGCACCCGTTCGGAGCTTCGGCATGGGCGGCTTCCTGCGAGAGGGCTCGTGGCAGCGGGGTTGGCGTTCGGCCTGGCGTGCGCCACCGCCGACAATCCGCGCGTGGTCTCGCCCTATTCGTCCAAGCTCAGCCCGTTCAATTTCAAGGACGAAGGAAGCCTCGTCCTGCTCGTCGTCGGCACCCAGGCGGCGCAATACAACGTCAAGGAGAAGTACTTCCCGCTGTTCGTCACCCTGGCCAACAAGGGGGCCCCGACGCTGCGGGTCACCCGCGAGAGCTTCTCCTTCGAGGACTCGCTCGGGAAACGCTACAGCCCCCTGCCCCTGGAGATCATCGAGGCGGAGTACCACCGCGGCGGATTCGATCGGAACCTGTTCCGCGAGAATTACCAGTTCATCGGCACGAGCGTGGAGCGCTACACGCCGATCCCGAGCAATTTCTACCCTTCGGTGACCCGCGGCATCGTCCACGACGACATCCAGCTTCCGCGATTCGGCTACATGTCGGACCTTCTGTATTTCCCGGTGCCGGAAGAGGGGATCCTGGGCGGTCCCTTTCATCTTTCTTTCAAGACGCCCGAGCTCCAAGAGGCCGTCGTCGTGACCTTCGTCGTGGGAAAGGAGCCGCTTCCTTGATCGGCGGCCCCCCGTTCCGGCCCGGCGAAGAGGAGTTCGGCCGCCTGCGCCAGGGGGGGAACCTGATCCCGGTCTGCCGCGAGATCGCGGCCGATCTCCTGACGCCCGTGTCGGCCTCGATGCGGCTCGCCGTCGGGGCGCGCCAGCACTTCCTTTTGGAGTCGGTGGAAGGGGGAGAGAGCCTCGCCCGCTACTCGTTCCTGGGCCGGGACCCGTTCTGCGTGCTCAAGGGATGGGGACGGCGAAGCGTCCTGGAGGAAGGGGGCAGAAGCCGGTCTCTCGCGGAGGACCCTCTCGAGGCGCTCCGGATGCTCTCCCGCCGCTATCGCCCCGTTCCGATCCCCGACCTGCCGCGATTCGCGGGTGGCGGCGTCGGCTACATCTCCTACGATCTGGCGAGGCTGCGGGAGAGGATACCGTTCACTGTCGTGGATGATCTGCAGGTTCCCGACCTGGTTTTCGGCTTCTACGACCTGCTGCTCGCCTTCGACCACCCGCGCCAGAGAATCCAGATCATCTCCCTGGTGCGCACCGAGGACGGGAAGGGGAGCTGGAAAGCGCGCTATCGCGAGGCCTGCCGCCGGATTCTCGCGATCGAGCGCCGGCTCGCCGAGGCCCCCCCGCGCCACCGGCTCTCCCGGCCGCGCGTCGCGCCGCGCCTGCGCCCTACCCGCCCCGATCGCGAGTTCCTGCACGCCGTGGAGCAGGCCCGGCGCGCCATCCGCGCGGGAGAGATCTTCCAGGTCGTCCTTTCCCGGCGCTTCGAGCATCCGGCTCCCGCCTCCCCCTTCTCCGTGTACCGGACGCTCCGCCGGCTGAATCCATCCCCCTACCTCTTCTACCTCGCCTTCCCCGAGGTCACCCTGGCGGGAGCCTCTCCCGAAATGCTGGTGCGGGTCGAGGGAAGCCGCATTCAGACGCGCCCCATCGCCGGCACGCGGCCCCGCGGGAGCGGCGAGGAGGAGGACCGGATCCTGGAGGCGAGCCTGCGCGCCGACGCCAAGGAGCGTTCCGAGCACCTCATGCTGGTCGACCTCGGGCGCAACGATCTGGGGAGGGTCTGCCGGTTCGGCAGCGTGACGGTCAAGCAGTTCATGGAAGTGGAGCGCTACTCGCACGTGATGCATCTCGTCTCCAGCCTGGAAGGGGCGCTCCGGCCGGGCGTCCATCCCGCCGAGGCGCTGATGGCCTGCTTCCCCGCCGGCACCGTGACGGGGGCGCCCAAGCTCCGCGCCATGGAGATCATCGATCGGCTGGAAGGCCTCAAGCGGGGGCCCTACGCCGGCGTCGTCGGCTACGTCGATTTCTCCGGCAATCTCGACACCTGCATCACGCTGCGCACCGCCGTGATGAAGGGGAGGACGGCTTATCTTCAAGCGGGCGCCGGGATCGTGGCCGATTCGACCCCGGCGCGCGAGAATCGGGAGTGCCTGAGCAAGGCGCAGGTGCTTTTCACCGCAGTCCGCGAGGCCGGGAGGATGGTCTGAGAAGAGTCCTGGTCCTCGACAACTACGATTCCTTCACCTACAACCTCGTCCAATACCTCGGAATCCTGGGCGCCGACGTCGAAGTGCTGCGCAACGACGCGCGGGGAGTCGACGAGGTGGCGGCCGCGGGCTACGAGCGCATCGTGATCTCTCCGGGGCCGGGCATTCCCTCGCGCGCCGGGATCACCGTGTCGCTCGTGCAAGCCATGGCGGGAAGAGTGCCGCTTCTCGGCGTCTGCCTCGGTCATCAGGCCATCGGCGAGGCCTTCGGCGGAAGAATCGTCCGGGCTCCGGCGATTTTCCACGGCAAGACCTCCCCGATTCACCACGACGGGCGGACCTTGTTCCGCGGCTTGCCGAACCCGTTTTCGGCCACGCGCTATCATTCCCTGGTGATCAGCCCCGAGAGCCTTCCGGGATGCCTGGCGATCAGCGCGCGCACCCCGGAAGGCGTGATCATGGGAGTCCGGCACCGCGAATTCCCCGTTGAGGGCGTTCAATTCCACCCCGAATCGATCCTCACCCGGGAGGGGATGAGCCTCCTGTCCAATTTCCTCGAGGGAAATCCGTGAGCCGGATCGAGGCGGCGCTCGGCAAGCTTCTGGAGAGAACCGATCTCGACGCGGGGGAGGCGCGCGCCTGCTGCGAGGAGATCATGGCGGGAGCCGCCAGCGAGGCGCTCCTGGGCGGCTTCCTCATCGCGCTGCGTATGAAAGGGGAGACGCCGGAGGAGATCGCCGCGTTCGCCGCCGCGATGCGGCAGGGAGCGCGCGGCGTGCCGACCCGGCAGACGGAAATCGTGGATACCTGCGGAACCGGAGGGGATGGAGCCGGGAGCTTCAACATCTCGACCGCGGCCGCCCTGGTCGCGGCCGGCGCCGGGGCGGTCGTGGCGAAGCACGGAAACCGGGCGGTCTCCGGGCGCTGCGGCAGCGCCGATCTCCTGGCGCAGCTCGGGGTCGGCATCGAATGCGACGACGCTACGGTAGGGCGCTGCCTCGATGAGGCCGGGCTGGGCTTCCTGTTCGCCCCCGCGTTCCACCCGGCCATGCGTCAGGCGGCCGGGGTCCGCAAGGCGCTCGGCGTGCGAACCGTCTTCAATCTCCTCGGACCCTTGATCCATCCCGCCCGCGCCCCCTATCAGGTGGTGGGCGTCTACGAGTCGCGATGGCTCGAACCGGTCGCCCGGGCCCTCGCTCTGCTGGGGACGCGGAGAGCGCTCGTCGTGCACGGGTTCGACGGGATGGACGAGATCACCACGACGGCGGCCACGCACGTCGCCGAGCTCGACCGCGGGGCGATCCGCACCAGCGTGCTCGACGCGCGCGAGCTCGGCATCGCGCGCGCCGCGCCGGCCGATCTCGCCGGCGGGGATCCCGCCCGGAACGCCGCGATCGTCTCCGCTGTCCTCGCCGGAGAGAGCGGCCCCCGGAGAGACATCGTCGTGGTCAACGCCGCGGCGGCGCTGCTCGTTTCCGGGGTCGCCGCGTCGTTTCCGGAGGGGCTGGCGCTCGCGGCGCGCTCTCTCGACTCCGGGGCGGCCCTCGCCAAGCTGAACGCCCTCAGACGGTTGACCGCGCCGGCGGCGGCAGGATGATATGGGAGACTTCCTCGAAGAGGTGCGGGCGCTTAAGCGGAGCGAGATCGACGCCCTCGGGAGAGCCGCCGCGCGACGCCGCCGGGAAGGCCGCCTCGCGGCGGCTTCCCCGCCTCGGGATTTTCGGGCGGCTCTCTCCGGCGGATCGGGACATCGGATCATCGCGGAGATTAAGAAAGCCTCTCCGAGCCGCGGGGTCCTGCGGCGCGAGTTCGAGCCCGCGCGGCTCGCTCTCCACTACCGTGAAGGAGGAGCGGCGGCGCTTTCGGTCCTCACCGACGAGTGCTATTTTCAGGGGAGTCCTGCGCACCTGGAAGAGGCGCGCCGCGCCGCGGACCTGCCGGCCCTCCGCAAGGACTTCCTCATCGACTCCGTGCAGGTGGAGGAGAGCCGGGCGATGGGCGCCGACGCGGTGCTGCTGATCGTTCGTCTCCTCTCCTCCCGCCAGCTGTCGCGCCTGATGCGCGAGACCGTGGCGCTCGGGATGGCTCCTTTGGTCGAGGTTCACGCCGAAAGCGAGCTGGCGATCGCGCTGGACTCCGGAGCCGATCTGATCGGCGTGAACAGCCGCGATCTGGGAAGCTTCCAGGTCGACCCCGAGGTTTGCCTGCGGCTCGCGAAGCGCATCCCCGGGGACGTGCTGGCGATCGCCGAAAGCGGCATCCGGGAGCGCAGCGACCTCGATCGGCTGGCCCATTCCGGGTACCGCGCCTTTCTGGTCGGAGAGCGCCTCATGACCGCTCCGGATCCGACGGCTCTTCTCAAGGAGTGGACGCGATGAGAGTCCGAATCAAGTTCTGCGGGATGACCCGGCGCGAGGATCTGCTCGCCGCCTCGGACCTGGGGGCGGACTCGGTGGGCCTGGTGTTCGTGCCCGGAACCCCTCGCTTTCTCGATCTGGCGCGGGCGCGGGAGCTGCTGCGCGGGTGCCCTCCGCTGATCTCCCGCGTCGGCGTGTTCGCGGACGAAGATCCGATGCGGGTCAGACGGATCCGGGACGAGCTGGGGCTCTCGGCCGTTCAGCTGCACGGCTCGGAGAGTCCGGGGCTTTGCGCCACCGTCGGAGGACCCCTCATCAAAGTCTTCCGGGTCTCGGAGGGATGGGACAGCCGGGCGCTGGATCGTTACGATTGCGAGGCCTGTCTTCTCGAAGCGGCTCCGTCCGGCGCCGGCGGCAAGGCTCCCTTCGACTGGGAGAGGTTCCGCGGGGGATTTCCGGGGCGGCGGGTCATCCTGGCCGGAGGCCTGACGCCGCAGAACGTGGCGAATGCAGTGCGGGTCGTCCGTCCCTACGGCGTCGATGTCAGCCGCGGCATCGAATCGGCTCCCGGCGTGAAGGATCCCTCTCTGATGGAGGGCTTTCTGCAAGCGGTGCGGGAGGCGGAGCGATGAGGACGGGTCCCGACGACCGCGGCCGTTATGGAGCCTACGGAGGGCGCTTCGTCCCCGAAACGCTGATGGCCCCTCTTCAGGAGCTTGAGGAAGCTCACGCCTCCTGCCGCCGCGATCCCGCGTTTCAGGCCGAGCTGAACGCCACCCTCCGGGACTTCGTGGGGCGCCCCACGCCCCTGACGCACGCCGCCCGCCTGGAGGAGCAGCTGGGCCGGATCCGGATTCACCTGAAACGCGAGGACCTCGCCCACACCGGCGCCCACAAAATCAACAACACCGTGGGACAAGGCCTTCTGGCGCGCTGGATGGGGAAGCGGCGCGTCATTGCCGAGACCGGCGCGGGACAGCACGGGGTGGCGACCGCCACCGTGGCGGCCCGGCTCGGCATGGATTGCGCCGTGTACATGGGGGAAGACGACATGGCGCGCCAGGCTCCCAACGTGCTTCGCATGCGTCTTCTGGGAGCCGAGGTCGTCCCCGTCTCCAGCGGGACCCGGACGCTCAAGGACGCCATCAACGAGGCGATGCGCGACTGGGTCACGAACTGCCGGACCACCCATTACGTCCTCGGATCCGCGCTGGGAGCCCACCCCTATCCCGCGATCGTGCGTGACTTCCAGTCGGTCATCGGCAGGGAGGCGCGGGCCCAGTACCTCGCCGCCGTCGGGTCTCTTCCCGATCTCCTCGTGGCCTGCGTCGGCGGCGGCAGCAACAGCCTCGGGCTGTTTCATCCCTTTCTCGACGACGCCGGGGTGGAGATGGTGGGCGTGGAGGCGGGAGGGCTCGGGATCGGAAGCGGGCGCCATGCCGCCCGGTTCTCGGGAGGCTCCCCGGGCGTCCTCCATGGAACCTTCACCTACGTCCTGCAGGACGGCGATGGAAACATCCGCGGGACGCATTCGATCTCCGCGGGCCTCGATTACCCGGCGGTCGGGCCCGAGCATGCTTTCCTCCGGGAGCAGGGAAGGGTCCGGTACGAGATCGCCACCGATGCGGAGGCGCTCGGCGCCTTCCATCTTCTCGCCCGCACCGAAGGAATTCTCGCGGCCCTCGAGCCGGCCCACGCGCTGGGATGGCTGAGGCGCGCCGCCCCCGGGCTGCGCGAAGGGAGCCGGGTGCTGGTGAATCTCTCGGGCCGCGGCGACAAGGACGTCGACCAGGTGCTGGCGCAGGAGGAGGCTTGAGGAGGATTGAGGAGGCGTTCGCGGGCGCGCGGCGCCACCGCCGGGCCGCGTTCATTCCGTATCTGACCGCCGGAGACCCCTCCGCGAAGGTCACTCTGGACCTGGTTCTCGCCCTGGAGCGAGCCGGCGCGGACCTCGTCGAGCTGGGCGTCCCTTTCTCCGATCCGCTGGCGGACGGTGAAGTCAACCAGCGCGCCGCGGCGCGGGCCCTCGCGGGAGGGACCACGCTGGCCGGCGTTCTCGAGATCGTCCGGCGGATCCGCGACAGATCTTCCATCCCCCTGATCCTCTTCACCTACGTGAATCCGCTCCTTAGGATGGGAATGGAGCCCTTCGCGCGCGCCGCCGCCGGAGCGGGGGTGGACGGAGTCCTGGCGACCGACCTGCCGGTCGAAGAATCGCACGACTACCGAAAGTTCCTGCTCTCCTGCGGGATCGCTCCGATATTCCTGGTCGCGCCGACGACCGCCCCGGCGCGTCTTCCGGCGATCGCCGCGGCCTGCCGCGGTTTCGTGTACTACGTGGCACGCACCGGTGTGACCGGCGAGCGGCAGGGGTTGCCTCCCGAGCTGCGCGAGGGGGTGGAGCGGCTGCGGGAAACGACGTCTCTGCCGATCGCGGTCGGTTTCGGCGTTTCCACGAAAAGCCAGGTGGAGGAAATCGCCGCCTTCGCCGACGGGTTCGTGGTCGGCAGCGCCCTGGTGAAGGCGGTGGAGGACGCCGGAGCGCGCTCGGACCTCGCGGAGGCCCTGAGCCGCCGGGTCCGGGAAATCCTGCCGGAGGGCTACGGCCGGTCCGGCTGAGGCCTGGGCCCGTCGGCGCGGCGCTGTTATACTGAATTGTTCGTCAGTCCTCGATTCGGAGGGTCGAAGCATGCAGCGCCGACTGGCCGTCGCCTTGATCGTTCTTTTCGTCCTCGCTTCCCCGAGCCGACCTTCGCGGGCCGCCGCGCCCGCCCCCGAAGATCTCAGCCTTTCCCTTCGCCGACCGGCCATTCAGCAGTTGATCGCCTCGGCGACCCCCTACCAAGTCGACCTCGGCACCACCCTTCTCAGGGAAAGCTTGACGTTCACCGACCCCCGGGAGCTGAGCTTTCAGAACGGCAAGATCCGCTTCGCGATACGCTGCCAGGGATCGCCTTTCCCCGTCGATCAGGTGATCCGGCCGGTCCTTGCCCTGCGGAGCGTGGCGGGCGGCGGCTATCAGGTCGTGGTCGAAAGCCTTCCCTTGAACATCCCCGGTTACGGCACGATCGATCTCCGCGACGTCGTGAAGCCCGTGGACATCCAGTCCCTTCTCCAGCAGACGGTGCTTCTCCAGGGGAGGCCGGCCCAGCTCGACGTCCGGGTCCGGCGCATCGCCATTCAGCCCGAACAGATCGAAGTCGGCGCGTCGCTCAGCCTGAGGCCGGCCGCGAAGCGCTGACCTCCCGGCGAGACTCTCCCGTCTCGGCGCCCCGCCCCCGCGTCCGCCCCCTCGCGAGCGAAGCCCCGGGCGGCGCCATGCTCACTTCGTTAAAATCGAGGAAAGAGGAGGCGCGGCTCAGCGCGCCGCGGGGGCCAGGCTGGCCGGAGCCTGGAGGACCTGCCGGAACCAGACTTTCAGCGTCAGGAGAATCCAGAGCGGCAGGCCCCGGTCGGCGCGGCCATGATAGAAGCCATGCATCATCCTCTCGACCGCTTGCCGATCGACGTGGTCGTAGAAAGCGTCCCCGCGGGCGGCGAACTGATCGTGAACGTAGTCGCGCAGGTCGCGGCGCAGCCAGTCCCGGATCGGGAGCGCAAAGCCGTGCTTTCGGCGCTCGAGCGTCCGGGCCGGGATTAGATCGGCGAAGGCGGCGCGGAGCAGGACCTTGCCGCGGCCGCGCCGGATCTTGTACGAGCCGGGCAGGGAGAAGAGGAGCTCGACCACCCGGTAATCGAGAAACGGCACGCGCGCTTCCAGGGAAGCCAGCATGCTCATCTTGTCCACCTTCATGAGCAAATCGTCGTGCAGCCAGGTGGAGAGATCCTGGAAGAGGAGGCGATTCACGGGATCGTGCGAGGAGTAGCCCTCCAGCGCCTCCTCCAAGGCGGCCCGCGCGGCGCGGGAGCGCAGCTCGACGGAGCGGCCCAGCAGGCCGGCGACCTCGGCGGGCCCTAGGGCGGCGCGGACGCGCAGATGGCGCTCCGGCTCGGACAGCGCCGCCGCCTCCAGACCGCGGCGGATGCGGGCCGAGCCCGTCTCCGGAAACAGTGACGAGGCCGCCCGGCCGGCCAGCTTTCCCAGCAGCCCGAGCCGCGCCAGAATCCGCTCGAAGCGAAAATGGTCGTATCCCCCGAAGAGCTCGTCGGCCCCTTCCCCCGTGAGCACCACGGTCACCCACCGGCGCGCGAAGCGCGAGATCAGGTAGGTGGGGATGGAGGCCGGGTCGGCCATCGGCTCGTCGAGCGCCCGCACCGCCAGCTCGAGATGGGCGGGGAGGTCCACCGATTCCATCTTCAGCGTCTGGTGGTCGGTGCCGCAATGCCGCGCCACCGCCTCCGCCTCGGGCGATTCGTCGTACCACCCCTCTCCCTGGAACCCGACGGTGAACGTCTTCACTTGCTGGGAGGAGGCGAGCCCCATCAACGCCACCACGATGCTCGAGTCGATCCCGCCGCTCAGGAAGGCGCCCAGCGGCACTTCCGAGAGAAGCCGGAGCCGCACCGAATCGAGGAGAAGCGCCCGGAGCTGCTCGGCCGCCTCGGGGAAGGACGGCACCCGGTCGAGCCGGAAGGAGGGGCGCCAAAAGCGCTCGACGCGGATGCCGGAGGAATCGGCCAGCAGGGCATGGCCGGGCGGGAGCTTCTTGATCGCCTTGAAGATGGTCCGCGGGCCTGGAACGTATTGGCACTCGAGGTAGGCGGCCAGGGCCGCCGAGTCGATTTCGCAGGGCACTTGCCCCGACGCGACCAGAGCCTTGATCTCGGAAGCGAACAGCAGCAGGTCGCCCGCCTGGGCGTAATAGAGAGGCTTGACCCCCAACCGATCACGGGCGAGAAGCAGACGCCTTCGATTCCGATCGTGGACGGCGAACGCCCACATCCCGTTCAGGCGGTTCAACCCCTCGGGACCTTCCTCCTCCATCAGGTGGAGAAGAGTCTCGGTGTCGCTCGCCGTCCGGTAGCGGTGCCCCTTCTGCTCGAGATGGCGGCGCACTTCCGCGTGGTTGTAAATCTCTCCGTTGAAGATGATGTGTCGCGACCCGTCCTCGTTGGCGATCGGCTGATGGCCTCCGCGCCGGTCGATGATGCTGAGCCGGCGGTGTCCGAGCTGGACGCCCGGCTCGAAGAGGTACCCTTCGTCGTCCGGCCCCCGGTGGGCCAGGAGAGAGGTCATTCTCCGCACCACCTCGGGATCCGGGAGGACCGCCCGATCGGACAGCGCCATGACCCCGCAGATTCCACACACGCTCTAAATCTCCCTTCCGGGACGCCACGCGGAAAACGCTGTCGGGCTAAGCTGCGGCGCGCCCTTTGCGCCGGCAGCTTCAGCCAGTCCTTTCGAAAACCGATCTGAACTGGACCACTGGGCAATTATATATGAAGGGAATCGCCGGCCGGGTCATCCTCCCTCGGGAAGGCGCGCCGCCCGGCCCTCCGGAGGTTCCTCGGCCGCCGGCAGATCCAGCAGGACCCGGGTGCCGGCTCCCGGCTCCGAGCGGACTTCCACGCGACCCCCTTGTTCCTCGACGGTCTTCCGGACGATCGACAGGCCGAGCCCGGTGCCCAGCTCCTTGGTGGAGAAATAGGGCTCGAAAAGGCGCGCCAGCGTCGGTGCATCCATCCCGCTTCCCGTGTCGGAGATCAGGATCTTCACGCGCGGCGGCCGATGATTCCCGGCGATTTCCGAGCGCTCCGCGGTGAGCGATAGAGTTCCCCCCGCCGGCATCGCCTCGAGCGCGTTTTGGACGAGATTCAGGAGGGCGCGGCGCGTCAGGCTCCGATCCACGAAGAGATCGGGCGTTCCGGGGACGACGGAGGACTCGAGCCGGATCCCGGCCGGAGGGGCCGCCCGGAGAGGCGCGAGGACCTCCTCCATGATGTCCGAAGTCGGGACCCTCTCCGGGCGCACCTCCGGGATCCGGGCGTAGTCCGAGAACTCCCCGGCGATCGTCCGGAGATTCCGCACCTGCTTCTGGATCGTGTCCAGGCAGTCCTCCAGGATCGAGTCGAAACGGGAATCGCCCGACCGGTGGACCCGGCGGAGGTGGTCGACGGAGAGCTGGATCGGAGTCAGAGGGTTCTTGATCTCGTGCGCGATGCGCCGGGCCATCTCCGCCCAGGCTTCCAGCCGGCTGGAGCGCAGCGTATCGGTCAGGTCCTCGAGCAGGAGAATCCTCCCCGCGGGCGAATCGGGCGATTCCCGAAAGGGGAGGGAGACCACCTGGAGCGTCACTGGCTTGGATCTCCCCTCCATCCGAATCTGCCACGATCGCTCCTTGCCGGGCTGGGACGCCGTCAGAATCTCGCGCAGCGGAGCGAGAGAAGCCTGGCGCTCCAACACGGACGCCAGGAGTTCCCCCTCCAGCCGTTCCTCCGGAAGGCCAAGCAGGAAGCGTGCGGCGGGATTGATCGTGACCACCCGGCCGTCCGGCCGCGTCGAAATCACTCCCGTCGTCGCGTTGAGCAGGATCTTTTCGATGTAATCGGTCCGCTGGCGGAGGTCCTCCCGCTGGCGGCGCAAGGACGCGGCCATGCGATTGAAGGACTCGATCAGCAGCGCCGGCTCGTCGCGTGCGAAGACGCGCACCTCCGCGTCGTAGTCTCCCGACTCGATGCGCCGGGCGGCCTCCGACAGGGCGACGACGGGCTCCGACACCCGGCGCGCCAGGAAGTGGGCGAGCACCGTCAGGAGGAACAGCATCCCGACCGTCACGATCAGGATCGCCTCCTCCACGTCGGCGCGCTTGCGAAGAATCTCCTGTCGTTTCTCGGCCAGGGGCAGCGATAGGATTCCCCGCGAATCCCCGCCCGACGGAAGCGGCGCGGAGATGGTCTGGTACTTCAGGGTGCCGAGCCTCTCCTCGCTCAGCGCCGAGGACTCGCGGCGGAGAATGAGCCTTGTATAGACCCGGGAATTCAGCCGCGTGGGAAGGAGTCCCGAGGCGTAGATTTCCCGGGCGCTCGTGGCGGACAGCCGATCCCCGAGATAAACGTTGATGTCCTGGCGCACGACGCTGCGCAGCCAAAACGCGACGTCGTCGTCCACCTCGGGCTCCTGCGACTCGCTTTCTCCGGCGAGATAGTCGGAGACGATGCGTCGCGCCACGAACAGGGAGGACAGCCCCTCCTCGCGAAGGTTCTCGTTCATTTCACGGACCACGAAGCGGTGGAGGAAAAACGAAAGAAGGAAGAGCGGGACGAGGGAGGCCGCCAAGATCATCGCGACCAGGCGCTTGAAGAATGGACTTTGGCGGCGCGGCGCCCCGCGGGAGGGAGCGGCGACCAGATGGACCAGGACCCAGACGAGGCCCGCGAGCAGGAAGCCGAGAAGGGTCGTGCGGACGAACGCCCCGGCCTCCTCCAGGCCCGAGGGAAGCAGGAACCCCACCGCGAAAATCCTCTCGGCCGTCTTCTTGATCTTCGTGCGATAGGAGCTTTCGCCGACCCGGACTGTTTCCCAGCGCTGTTCCTGCGGCGCCATCGTGGCGGCCGCCCGGGGAAGATCGGGCCCCCCCTCCAGGCTCGAATAGACTCTCTCTCCCGCCGGATCGTAGACCACGACGAGAGGCTCGGACCCGAGCAGCTCCGGGTTGGTTTCCTGCGTGCCCGGCCTTGGAAAGAGCTGCACGTAGAGGTTGTCCGCCCTGAGGAAAGGCAGGTTCTCGTACTCGTCGAGGAGGTGAACCTGGAAGCGCAGGGTGGCGCCCGCGGCAGTCATGCGGGAGGCTTCTCCGACCAGGACCTTCTTCCGGGAAACGCCCAGGGGCGCCACGATCCTGCGGATGCTTCCCTCCTCGCCCGAGGGCGGGAAGCGCGCTTCCATCTTGGCCGGGAGGTTCAAGCCGAACCGGCCGACGAGCGACCCTTCCCCGGAGTAGATGCGCAGCGAGGAGCTCAGACCGATCTCATCGAGGCGCGTCGCCGCCCAGACGAGATAGGCGAGACCCTCCCCCGAGCCGGCCGCGTGGCGCGCGACAATCTCGCCGATTTCGGGAGAGGAGTGAATCCGGTCCAGGACTCCTTTGAGGAGGTCCCGACGCTGCACCTGGTGGCGCTCCACCCGGTCGAGCAGCTTGCTGGAGAAGAACTCTTCCCGCTGGCGGATCGCCGACCGGCCGACGAGCGGCAGGTAGAGGAGCGTGGACAGAGCCACGAACAGATAGAAACGGGCCGCCGCCGGAAGTCCCGACGGGGCGGAGCGCGGGGCCGACCGAAAGAGCCGCAACGCGATCGCGGCGAGCGCGAGCCAGGAGGCGGCGAACAGGAAGAGTCCCCCCTGGACCAGGAGCCGGGCCCAATCGGGTGGCGAGAACTCCATCCTCAGAAGCTCGAAGCTGGCGTCCCGGGGCGCCTCATCCGAGAGCTTGACGAGGAACGCGCCGAGCAGCGCCAGAACCGGCAGGTGAATCCATGCCGAGAGCCGACGCGTGGAGGAGCCGCGGGCGCATTCGGAGGCCCAGCGATTCCATGCGCCGACATGGATTCCCAGGAACAGGGCGGTCAGGAAGAGGTCCGCCGGCGACATGAGAAGGTCCCAGGCGAGCCAGCAGGCGAACTTTCCGGGGTCGAAGAACGGAAAGCCCCGCAACAGATCGTGAAAGGCGAGAAGCAGAAGTCTTCCGCTCCACAGGAGCAGCGTGAACAAGAGGAAGGAGAGGGCGGGGCGGCGGCCTCGGAAGGAACGATGCAGGAGCCTCGACGAGGCGACCCCGATCGCCAGCAGCGCGAGGATCAGCCCCGCCAGCTGGCAACCGTCAAGCAGTTTCTCGCGAACGGCGTCCACCCGGGAGTCCTGGATTCGGACCACCGCCAGCTCGGGGCCTCCGGGCTGGCGCAGAGAGATGGAGGCGACTGCGGGACCCCCGGCCGGCTCGTCCCAGCGGACGGCTTCGGACTGCCGGGCGGCCCCCGCCGCGAAGGCGGGCTCATCCTCGCGAATCGGCCTCAGGAAGACCCGCTCCTCGCCGGCGATCTTCGCGAGAGTCGGAAGCGGCAGGTAGGGCTGCTTTTCGAGAGGGGACTGGAGGAGATACTCCCCCTGAAGGGTGTATCCTTCGCCGAGTGGAGCGGTCGCCACCAGAAAGACGGCCGCGCCGCTTTGAATCACCCGATAGTCCTTCTGCCCCGAAGCGTCCCGGGCGCCGAGCGCGACGGAAGAGCGGCCCGCCCAGGAATCGAGCTCCCCCGAACGCCACAGAGTCCATCCATAGCGGTCGCGCGTTTCCCCGTACGACGTCACGCGCCGCTCGAGGTCGCGGAAGCGCTCGAGACGGCTCGCCGCCGGGACCCCGGAACGCCAGGAAGAAGGAATTTCGAGGAGCCCGGCGAGGAATCGGTCGAATTCCTGGCGGATTCCCCGGATCGGCGCGACGAGACGAGCCTTCCCCCTTTGGACCCAGACGGAACGCAGCTGATGCTCGGACACGTGGAAGGTCAGGGCGATCGCGGCGAGCGCGACGGAGAGGGCCAGAGCGACGGCCGTCAGGAAGCGCAGCGGCGGAGGGCCTTGGGGCTCTCGGAAGGAAACCATGGCCACGAGGGAGATGAGTAGCAGAAAGGCGCCCTGGTGCCAGGCTGAGAGAAGCGCGAGATCGCCGCGCAGATCCAAGATCTGAATCACCAGGGCGAGAATCATCGCCCCCAGAAAGACCGCGGCGGTCCACCCGTTTTTCAGTCCGGAGCGAGGTTCGGCTACAGGAGCTCCCGGATTTCCTGAAGACACCAGGCGTTCTCCCGGAGGACAAGGGTGAAGGCAATCTCCGCGGTGAAGTCCCGCGAGCCGCCGACCCGGTAGACCCAGCGCGCGACGGCCGTGAGGTTCTGCGAGCGCGGCGGAACGTCGGCACCCTTGAGGAAGTTGAACCTGATCGTCCTGCGTCCCTTGAAATGATCACGGAAGAGAAAATAGACCTGATCCCCGCTGTAATAACCGGGCTCGATCCCGAGGGCCGGAAAGGAGGCATGGATCTTCCCGTCCCCATGCAGCAGGCTTCGCAGGAGGTTTGGGCTGCCGGCCCGGAAGGCGCGAGCGAGCACGTCCAGCGGCGCGGAGAGCGAGGGTCTCTCTTCTTCGGAGTCCGTTCCATCGGCTCGCGTCGGAGTCAGATATCCCGAAAGAAGGATTAGTCCCAGCCAGAGACCAATCCAAGCGGCCGAGGAGGGGGAGCGCTGCGGTTTGCGTCGTTGCCGGTTCAATGAGGCTCCAAGTATTTTAGTTCATTGAAGTTATGCTAAACTCTGCGGCCTTGATCGTCAAGGAGGGGCGATGCAACCCCTGAGAATCGTGTTGGTTTCGGGAGCGATTTCCCTGCTGCTGCCGCTTGGCGCATGCCGATCCCGGCTATCCCAGCGCGACGCTCCGGGAATGGACCGCCTCCTCAGCCACGTGCGATTCCTGGCCGCGCAAATCGGCCCCCGGCCCGCGGGAAGCGCGGCCGACCAAGCCGCGCAGGACTACATCCTCGAGCAGTTCCAGAAAGCCGGCCTCGAGGCCCGGCGGGAGAGCTTCGATCGGGTCTTCCTGCCTTCTGGAGCGCAAGTCGCCGTTTCCACCGCCAACCTGATCGGGATCCTGCCGGGGAGCGCTCCGGAGGCGATTCTGGTGGGGGCCCATCACGACAGCAGGAATCCCTCCTGCCCCGGCGCCGCCGACGACGCCTCCGGGGTGGCGGTGATGCTCGAGGCGGCCAGGATCTTCGCCTCCCGGCCCCACCGCCGCACCCTGGTGTTCGCCTCCTTCGGAGGCGAGGAGACCTTCGGGCTTCCCGGCTCGCGGCATTTCGTCGAAACCTGGCAAGGTCCGCCTCTCCAGAGGGCGATCACCCTCGACTTCGTCGGATCGGGGCGGATTTTCGTGGCTCCTTTTCCGGTCCCGCCGCAGCTCTGGGCGAACCGCATGCTGGCGCGGGCCGAGGGGCGCGCCAAGACGGGGCGCGTGTCGTTCGATCCGTGGCTCGCCATCGTGCCGCGGTTCATCACGATCCCGCATGCCGCCGATCACGAATCGTTCCTGGAGAAGGGGATTCCCGCGCTCAACCTGAGCTGCCAGTTCCCGAGCTGGATCTACCACACCTCCGAGGATCTCCCGCAACGCGTCGAAGGCGAGACGCTTCTCGCCGCCCGGGATCTGGTCGTCGAGATGGTGTCGGAGGCCGACGGGGGGGCGCTCCCGCCCGAACCCGAGGATCGCTTCCATGTTCCGCTCGCGCTCTTCGGGCGGCCATGGTTTCTCACGCGCGAAGCGCTTCTCGGCCTGCTCCTGGCTGCGGCGATCCTCGGGGCCGTCACTCTCGCACGCTTCCGGCGCGAAGTGACTTCTTTCGCGGCCCTCGGAGAGGGGTTTCGCGGCGTGCTGGTCTGCCTTCCTCTCGCCGCCCTGGCGGTCTCCGGCCCGTTTCTGATTGAAACCCTGCTCGGCGCCAGCCGCGGCCTGCAGCATCCTTGGTTCGCGCACCCTCGCCTGCACGTCGCGGGCGCCACCCTGGCGGGAGGGTTCACCCTGTGGCTCTCGCTGTTCCTGTCGCGCTTCCTGAGACCGACGACGCGGCCGGGCGCCTACCTCACGCCCGCGATCCTTCTCCTGGGAGCGATGGGCGGCTCCTTGGTCGTCGTGAATCGCCTCGATGCGTCCTGGCCTTTCGTTCTGGGGGCGGCGGTCATGCTCGCCGGAGCCTGGAGCCAGTTCGCCATCCGGCGCTTGGCGCTCGGATTGATGGGCGCGGCCGCCTTCCTTCCTTTCCTCTCGCCGACGACGTATCGGATGATCCTGGAGCTTTCGGGAATCCCCTTGCCGCCGCATGCGGCGGCGATCGGGGCCGGTATTCTCTTCTTCCCGTGGTTCCTCTTCCTCCAGCATCTCCTGTGCATGCCCGAAGCGCTCTACGCCCGGGCCGGCGGCCCTCTCTTCCGCCCCCTCACCGGGCTGATCCTGGCTTTGCTCGCTCTCGTCGCCGCCTCGGCGAACGCCATCCGTCCGTCGTACGACCGGAACCACCGCGCCTTGGTGGAGGTGGCCGAAACGGTCGACTTGCAGCGCCGCCGGGCGGAGGTCGCCCTCGCCTCCCTCGAGAGCCTGAGATCCGTGCGCCTCGAAGGGATCGGCAAGCTGCCCGACGCGCCGGCGGCCGATCGGATCGTCCCATTTCCGAAGCTTGATCTCCCCGGGCTCCAGGCGGACGTCGAGAGCTTCCCGGATGGGGAGCTGGCGATCCGGATCCATGGCTCGCCTCCGGGCGGCCCGCGGCGCGTGGCGCTGCGCATTCGAGGCGAGAAGGGGCTTCAAGAGGAGCGCGACGGAGGCTGGCGAGGGTTCGAAGAGGTGCGGCGCATCGTTTTCCCCGCAGGAAGGGAAGTGGACGAGACCTTTCGCCTGCGCCGGCAGGGCGCGCAGCACGTCGTTCTGGAGGCGGACCTCTCCTACGATTCGGACCTCCTGGGGCTCCGGCCCCAGGGACCGTTCCAGACCTTCCGCATCGAGGCGAGAGTCCATTATCTCAAACGACTCTCGTGACGGCGGATTTTGTTGCTATACTCGGCAAGGAAACGCATCAGTCTCAGGGGACGGCGGAGCAGCGATGCGCGCGGAAGAGGATGGCTCGGGAGGCCCGGCCCTGCCGCGACCGGACGAGGTTCTCGATACGGTCGGCTTCTTCTGTCCGATTCCGATTATCAAGACGGCGGCGCGGATGCGGGACATGCGCCGGGGGCAAATCCTCGAGGTTCTCTCGGACGATCGCGTCATCCTCGTGGACATGCCGTCGTGGTGCAAGTCGGCGGGCCACGAGTATCTCGGCGATTCGCAGCAGGCGGGAGAGATTCACCTGTTCGTGCGCAAAGTAGGCCGGCCGCGCCGGAGCGGGGAGCAGATCGACGATGGAAAGGAATGAAACGGCCCCAGCCCGGCCCGGGACGATCCGCGCCGTCGGCCTGATTTCCGGCGGACTGGATTCGACGCTGGCGGCGCGCGTCTTGATGGAACAGGGGATCGAGGTCCACGGCTTCAACTACGCCACCGGGTTTTGCAGCAACGATCAGCGAAGGGCCGTGGGCCGGCCCGGCGAAGCCCTGCACCGGCTGCGGAACGAGGCGCTGCGGGCGGGGGCCGATCTGGACATCGAGGTGCGTATCGTCCCGGTCGAGAAGGAATACTTCCAGATCGTCACCCATCCGAAGTTCGGCCATGGGGCCCACATGAATCCCTGCATCGACTGCCGCATCTTCATGCTGCGCAAGGCGCGGCAGGAGATGCTCGAGCTCGACGCTCATTTCGTGTTCACCGGCGAAGTGCTGGGCCAGCGTCCCATGTCGCAGCATCTCGCGGCTCTCCAGACGATCGAAAAGGAAGCGGGCCTCGAAGGTCTTCTCCTGCGCCCCCTTTCGGCCCAGCACCTTCCGGAGACGATCCCCGAAAGGCGCGGCTGGGTGGATCGCGCCCGGCTGCTTTCGATCTCCGGCCGATCCCGGCGTGGTCAGCTGGCGCTGGCGCAGACCTTTGAAATCGGGGAGTTCCCCCAGCCCTCGGGGGGATGCTGCTCGCTGACCGATGACACCTTCTCGCGGCGGCTCAAGGACGTCCTCTCCCACCAGGTGCCGTTCGAGCCCGGCACCGAGGACGCGGTGATTCTCAAGGTGGGCAGGCATTTCCGCGTCTCCCATGAGGTCAAGGTCGTGGTCGGGAGGGACGAAGCGGAGAACGTCTTCCTGGCGAAGCATCGGGCGGGGCGATGGTGGTTCGAAGTCCCCGACGCCGGCAGCCCCCTGGTGATCGTGCAAGGGGATCCCGATCCCGAGCTTCGCCGGCTGATCGCGGCGATCGCGGCGCGCTATTCTTCCCGGCGCGACGAGACGGAGATCGAAGTGACCGCCCGCCGCGACGATTTCGTCGAGCGACTGCGGGTCTCTCCGCCCGCGGACGAAGTCCTGGATCGATACCGGATCTGATCGGCTTCCGGCCTCATGATACAATCGGCCGGTTCCGAAGAGTCCTCCAGTGGGGCGTTAACTCAGCGGGAGAGTGCTATCCTCACACGGTAGAAGTCGCTGGTTCAAATCCAGCACGCCCCACCAGCCGCCCCTTTCCACCGCCCGCCGGTGATCCTTGATTGGGAAGAGAAACGGAAGGTCTTTCAGGCCGGCTCGATGCGGATCGTGGGCGCTCCGGCCGAGCGCCGGAACGCCCCGGGGTCGCCCTCGAAGCGGCCGACCCGGATCACCGGGCTGAAAGCGACCGGCTCCGCGCCGGGGCTGATGGGCGTGGGGCCAAAGAAGATCGCCAGCGCATTCCCCTCGGGCCAGTAGGCGATGTCGCCCACCTGCATCTCCACCCCCGCGCCTTCTTCCGGCGGAAGCGGGTGCATCGGAACCGACAGGTAGAATTCATCGCCCCACGTATTGAAGGAAGTCTCGAGAGGCAGGACCTCGGCCACGGCCCTTCCGGCGGGCGAGTCGAAGAGCTCGCCGCCGATCGCCTCGCTCCCGACCCGCAGGCGTATTCTCATCCGAGACCCAGGCTCGCCGCGATGGAGGCAAGGGCCCCCAGCACGAACTCGATGTGACGATCGAGATCCACTCCCAACGCCTCCGTCCCCTCGCGAATGTGCTCCCGGCTGACGCCCCGGGCGAACGCCTTGTCGTTGAGCTTTTTCTTCACCGAGCTCACGCGCACCTCCGAGAGCTTCTTTCCGGGCTGCACCAGCGCGCAGGCGGTCAGGAAGCCGCAGAGCTCGTCAACGGCGAAGAGCGTCTTTTCCATCGGGGTCTCGGGAACCACTCCGGTGTGCGGCGCGTGGGCCAGGATGGCGCGCAGGATCTCCTCCGGGTAGCCGAGCCGGCGAAGCAGATCGACTCCGAAGGCCGGATGCTCTTCGAGGGTGGGATGCTTCTCGTAATCGAAGTCGTGGAGCAGGCCGGCGATGCCCCAGAGCTCCGGGTCGGCCCCCGCGGCGCCGGCGTAGGCGCGCATGGCCGCCTCCACTGCCAGAGCGTGCTTCCGCAGCCCGTCGCCTTGGGTGTGCTCGCGAAGAAGATCCCACGCCTCGGCGCGCGTCGGGCGGTTAGGGATCATGCTCGCGAGATCCCGCGCGCGCTTGCGACTCTTGACTCCAGGCCCGCTGCTTCCATAGAATCGGTCTTCGTCCGGGCGGTTAGCTCAGCTGGGAGAGCGCTGCGTTCGCAACGCAGAGGTCGAGGGTTCGATCCCCTTACCGTCCACCAACCCCTTTCCTCACATCTCACGACCATCGTCACGACCATCGCGCGCCGGCGCCTGAAGCGGGAAAGCGTGCCGGCATGGGCGCAAACAGAATCGCGGCCAGTCCCAGAGGATCTGGCCGCGAGCTGGAAATCAGAACGGAGCGTGAGGCGCTTGGCGCCCTAAGGAGTCGGCTCCGAGGCGCTCACGTTTCTCGACTTCGTGTTGCACGCCTTGCCGCAGATGCGATTCGTGTGGCTGTCGCTCTGGGCGCCACCCAGGAGATCGCGGCAGCAGGTCTGGCAATCCTGCGTTTTCGGGAGGTTCTGGCATTCGATGATCGACTGCTCGAGCATCGGGGCCGGCGCGCTCGAGGAGAGATCGGCGCCCCCGGTTCTCGAGAAGGCGGGCGAGACGGTTCCCACTTTCGCGGAGAGCGTGCTGCCGAAGATCCCGAGCAGCGAGAGGGCCCGGTCACGGAGCAGCGGGGAAGCGGGATCCTGCGCAGCGAGAGAGATCCCGAGCTGGCCGAAGATGTCGGCGGCGTCCGCTTCGGTCATCGTCGAGGAAAGCTCCGGACGGATCTTGATCCCGGATCGTTGAAGAACCATGACGGCCGCTTCCTGGGTCAACGCGGGCTGGCTGGCATCCGGAATCTGCAGGCGGGAGGCGACGAGGACGGCGAAATCCCCGACGGTGATGGTGCGGGCGGCCGGAACGGGCATCGCCGCAAGAAAGCTCGCGGCCGCCAGGCCCAGGACGACCCGGACCAGAGTGAGTTGTGTCCTTCTATCCGATTTCCCGATACGGCTCATGAGTTGGTCTCCTGAGGAAAAAGGGAAGCGTCGGAAAAACCCTTCTTAATATATTGCGGATTACAAAACAGTCAACACAAAAAAGCGGCGCCGGACGGGCACTTTGACACAAACGAAAAAAGCGCACCCCGCCAAAGCACGAGGTGCGCTTTTTTGTAATTCGTCAGGCGAAATCTTAGGGCGTCGGCTCCTCGGGGCTGACGACCAGGTTCTTCTTCTGGCAGAGACGTCCGCAGGTCTTTCCGGTCAGGCCGAGCTGGTTCTTGCAGCAGTCCATGCAGGGGTTGCACACCGACTGCGGCCCTGAGCAAGGGGCCGGAGGCCGCGGCAGCGACTGGCAGTCGAACGGCGTCGTGTCCAGGGAGGCCGCGTTCAGCGTGGCTCCCGAGGTCTTGGAGGCGAACGAGGTCGTGCCCTTCTCTCCGGCCGCCGCGAGGTTGCTGCCGAAGATCTCGATGAGTCTGGTGGCCCGCTCGTGGTTGAGAATGTTCTCGGGATGTTCCGTCTGCAGCGAGATGCCGAGCTGCGCGAAGAGGTCGGCCGCGTCCTTCTCCGTGAGCCCGCTGTTCAGCTCGGAGCTGACCTTCAGTCCATGCTTGCGCAGGATGTCCGCGGCGACGCCGGGGGTCAGAGGTTTCGAGGTATCGCTCGAGTCGATTTTCGACGCGACCAGGACCGCGAAATCACCCACGGAAATCTGGCTGGTTGGAGCAGGTGAGCCAGCCAGAAGCGTGGTCAGCGCAAGAAGACTAACGAAGAAGCCGGCGAGCAAAATCCTTCTGCGTCCCATATAGAGTATCCCCCTCTTTGGCTGGATTGCCTGTCCGGGCAGGATAGTACGTTGATCCGGGAATGCCGTCAAGGGAGAAATGGCCTGCGATGGTCGTTTTTTGTCGGCGCGGTTCGGGGAGGCTCCTTCCTCGGCAATATAGCCTTCAAGCATGATTCTACCGAAGCAAAATCACCTTGACAACGAGCACTTTAGCCGTATCTAAAGAGTCTCTGACTTGCGCTTCGCCTGTTTTCCACAGTCTGACCGCACCTTCGATGAGGGGCCGGAGAGTCGCCTCGCAGAGAGGGCTTCCGGCGAAGGTGAACGTTGTGCGCTATTTCCCTGCCTATCTTCCGCGCCCCGAGCGCGGCCGAAGGCTATTGAGCCTGTTGATCTTAGCGGCAGCGTTGGGCTGCCTGCTGCCCCCTCCGTCCGCCTTGTCGGATTTTACTTTCTACGCAGATATCGTCTCCTCGGCCACCACCGACTGCGTCCCGACCAGCAGCGGCTGCACCGGCTCCTGCGCCGCTCCGACTTGCGGGAGCCAGGCCCAACCCTGTCACAAGATCCAGGACGCCATCAACATCGCGAACTGCACCATCGGCTCGAACAACGCCTTGCAGGCCGACGTCCTGGTCGCGGCGGGAACTTATCCCGAACGGCTCTACGTCTACCCCAATATCAACTTGATCGGAGCGGGCCGGGACGTCACGACCGTCGACGCCAAAGGGCTGAACCGCTCGGCGGTCATCCTCGCCGGCGGCGGCGCCGTGGGCTTCAACCGGCCGCGCCTCAACTTCTCGATCTCGGGCCTGCGGATCATCCACGGCAGCGGCGATCGCCTGACGCTCACCGACTCGGTCGGGAACCAGTACTTCAATATCGGCGGCGGGGGAGTCATTCTGTTCGGAGAGATCAACCTGCCCGGGTGGCCCCGCGTCACCAACTGCCGGATCGAGGACAACACCCTGGCGAACAACACGGGACTCCCCGCCCCCGACTGGAACGGGGCGGGAATCTACATCGCCCAGGGGCAGCCGGTCATCTCGGGCAACATCGTCCAGCGCAACACCACGACTCCTCCCGATCAAAGCGGCCAGGTATCCGCGCTGGGCTGGGGAGCGGGCATTTTCTCCCTGAACTTCGACTGCCGGCCGGTGATCACCCACAACATCATCCGCAACAACGTCACGGTGGCGCAGCAGGGGAGCGGCGCGGGCATGTTCATCGCCGCCGGCAACGGCACGGTGCTCAGCAACAACCTCATCGTCGCCAACTCAGCGAACATCCAGGGGGGAGGCATGTACCTCTACGCCTCCGGGACGTCGGCCTACGACAACGTCGTGATGGGGAACATCGGCGGAAGCGCCGGCGGGGGGCTCAGCACGGGAAGTCCCTTGGAGGATCTCAACCTGACGAACAACTCGATCGTCGGAAACGTGATGACGGTCCATACCGTGCCGAAGGGGGCCGTCTTCTCCGCCATCGGCGGCGGCGTCTACGCGAGCTTCATCCTCAGCCAGCAGGTCAGCCCGAAGAACCACCTCACCAACAACCTGATCGCCCAGAACGACGCGACCACCGCGGGGGGCGGCGGCGGGCTGTACAGCTTCAACGCCTTCGCGACCAACGACCATGGCGATTACTTCGGGGACCTCCCCAACGAGATCCGCGGCGACTACACCGACGCCGCGGTGATCGGGATCAACGGGAACATCGGCCTCAATCCGGTTTTCACCAATGCCCCCGTCTTTTGGGATCACACCAACGCGAACGGGACCTCCTCGACCGTCGTGGTCTTTGCTTCGACGCGCTATGCGGTCGGGAACCGGATCGAATACAACGACGACGGCGTGTCGCGGCAGATCACCGCGATCAACAACACCAGCAAGACCCTGACCTTCACCCCGGCGTTGTCGTACAAGGTCTGCAGCAACGCCCTGAACGCCTTGTGCACCGTCAACGCCGACTGTCTCTCTCCCGGAACGTGCGCCACCGCCACGACCCGCGCCAGCCGGATCCTGGCGAACTGGGGGAGCGGCACGAACGTGGCCGAGGATCTTCGCCTGACCTCCAGCTCTCCGCTGCGTGAGATGGGAACGAACGCCCCGGGGTTTGGAACCCTGCCCGCCGCCGATTACGACGATCTGCCGCGCCCGGCCGACGGCGATCTCAACGGCTCCTCCCTGAGCGACATGGGAGCCTTCGAGTTCCGCTACCCCGACACCGACGGCGACGGGTTCGTCGACCTCCAGGATTGCGCGCCCGGGGTCAACAGCGTCTGGACGGCGCCGGACCAGGTTCCGGACCCGCTGGCGATCTCGGCCAGCGGCGACCTCTCCTGGCCCCACGTTCCGCAGTCGAACGTCTACAACGTGTATGGAGGGACGCTCACCCTCCCCTTCGCGCCCAACCCGAGCTGCCTCGCCGCCGAGGTGCCCGCCTGGTCCTGGTCTTTGGCGGGGTCGGTGCCGGTGCCGGGCACCGCCTACTACTACCTGGTGGGCGGAAGGAACACTTGTGGCAGCGGCCCGATCCACGGCCCGCCGAGCCTCTACCCGTCCACCGTCTGCCCTCCGTCGGGAGCCGACGGCGACGGGGACGGAGCTCAGAACGTCAACGACAACTGTCCGGCGGTCTCCAACGCCAGCCAGCTGGACGGCGATCACGACACCGTCGGGACGGTCTGCGACAACTGTCCGTCCGTCTACAATCCCTCCCAGGCCGACGCGAACGGCAACGGTCTGGGGGACGCCTGCGATCCGTGAAGCCAGGGCGGCGGAGGAGAATCCGCTTGACTTCCAGCGCCTTCGGGGTATTTAAGTTACCCAGATCCCGGCCATTCTCGCTTTGAGGAAGAGCAAGGAGGGGGGATTTGCCGCGCCCACCGCGAAGTGTTCTCCGGAGAGTGGGGACTCCGGTTAGCCGGTTGATGAAGACGCTCCGCGGAGGCAGCTGGCTCGTCCTCTGCCTGCTCGCCGCCGGGGTGGTGTCCTTCCAGCCCCCTCCCGTCGCCGTGTCGAATTTCACCTACTACGTCGACGCCGCCTCCGCCGGCACGACCGACTGCACCCCCGGCGCGAGCGGTTGCACGGGATCCTGCGCCGTCCCCGCCTGCGGCTCCCAGGCAACTCCCTGCCACACGATTCAGGCCGCCGTCAACATCGCGAACTGCAACATCGGCTCGAACGCCGCCTTGGAGGCCGACGTCCTGGTCGCGGCCGGGACCTATCCCGAGCGGATCTTCGTCTACCCGAACATCCACGTGATCGGGGCCGGCCGGGACGTCACGACGATCGACGCCAAGGGGTTGAACCGCTCCGCGGTGATCTTAGCGGGCGGCGGAGCTTTGGGCTTCAACCGCCCACGCGAGCATTTCTCAATATCGGGAGTCCGGATCATCCATGGAAGCGGTGACCGTCTCACGCTCACCGACTCGGGCGGCAACCAATACTTCAACATGGCCGGCGGCGGCGTCCTGCTGTTCGGGGATGTCCTGACGCCGGGGTGGCCCCGGGTCATCGACTGCCGGATCGAGGACAACACGCTGGCGAATTCCGGCTTGGGCGCTCCCGACTGGAACGGGGCCGGAATCTACGTCGCCCAGGGGCAGCCGGTCATCTCCGGCAACCTCATCCAGCGCAACACGACGACGCCCCCCGATCAGTCGGGCCAGGTCGAAGCGCTGGGATGGGGAGCGGGCATCTTCTCCCTGAACTTCGACTGCCGGCCGGTGATCACCCACAACACCATTCGGAATAACGTCACCGTGGCGCAGCAGGGTAGCGGCGCGGGCATGTACATCGCGGGCGACAACGGCACGGTGCTGAGCAACAACCTGATCGTCGGCAACTCGGCCAACCTGGAAGGGGGCGGGATCTACCTCTATGCGAACAGCGCCTCCGCCTACAACAACGTGGTCATCGGGAACATCGGCGGAGGAGCGGGCGGCGGATTCAGCACCGGCGCCCCCTTGAGCGAAGTCACCATCACGAACAACACCATCGTGGGGAACGTCCTGACGGTCCACACCGTCCCGAAAGGCGCGACCTTCTCGTCCATCGGCGGCGGAATCTACTCCAGCTTCATCCTCAGCCAGCAAGCCGATCCCAACAGCCACCTCACGAACAATCTCATCGCCCAGAACGACGCGACGACCCTGGGCGGGGGGGCGGGACTTTACAGCTTCAATTCTTTCGCCACGAACGACCACAATGACTTCTTCAACGACCGCCCCAACGAGATCCGCGGCGACTACACCGATGCCCAGGTCATCGGCACGAACGGGAACGTCTCGGTGAATCCGGTCTTCACGAACGCTCCGACCTTCTGGGACCACACCAGCGCCCTGGGCACCTCGACCACCGCGATCGTCTTCGACTCGACGCGCTACGCCGTCGGCAACCGGATCGAGTACAACGACGACGGGGTTTCGCGGCAGATCACCGCCATCAACAACACCAGCAAGACCCTCACGTTCACGCCCGCCCTGGCGTACAAGGTCTGCAGCAACGCGATCAACGCCTCCTGCAACGTGAACGGCGACTGCCTTTCTCCCGGCACCTGCAACACCGCGGTCACCCAGACGAACCGGATCCTGGCCAACTGGGGAAGCAACACCGACGTGAGCGAGAACCTGCGCCTTACCTCCTCGTCGCCCCTGCGCGACGCCGGCACCAACGCGCCGCTGTTCGGGACGACGCCGACGACCGACTACGACGATCTGCCCCGGCCGACCGACGGCGACCTGAACGGATCGTCCTTGAACGACATCGGCGCCTTCGAGTTCCGGTTCGGCGACTCCGACGGCGACGGCGTGCCCGACAGCGTCGATTGCTCCCCCTTGTCGAACAGCGCCTGGGCGCTCCCCGATCAGGTCCCGTCGCCTCTGCAGATCAACGCGAGCCAGGTGCTCTCCTGGCCGAGGATCCCCCAGTCGAACGTCTACAACGTCTACTCCGGACTGATCCAGAACCCCTTCAACTACGGCGCCGCCTGCTTCGCCGCCGAGGTGCCCGGCCTCTCCACCTCGATCAATCTCCCCCCCAGTCCCGCCTCCGGAGTCGGCTTCTATTACCTGGTGGGGGGGGTCAACGGCTGCGGCAACGGACCGATCCATCTGCTGCCCACGGTGAATCCCGCGCCCGCGTGCGCGGCCCAGAACCACGACACCGATGGAGACACCGTCTTGGATCTCAACGACAACTGTCCGGCGCTGGCGAACCCCGGCCAGGAGGATCCCGAGCACGACACCGTCGGCACCGCCTGCGACAATTGCCCGGCGCTGTACAATCCGGCGCAGACCGACGTCAACGCCAACAGCCTCGGGGACGATTGCGAGGACGCCGACGGCGACACCTACGTCCTCACGCTCGACTGCAACGACAACAACCCCGCCATCCACCCCGGGGCCGCGGAGGTGTGCAACGGCCTCGACGACAACTGCGCCAACGGCGTCGACGAGGGCGCCGACGCGCTGTGCGCCGACTCCAACTCGTGCGATCAGGATTCGTGCGGCGGCGCCGCGGGCTGCGTGCACACGCCGGTCGCCGACGGCTCGCCGTGCACGGACGCCAACGCCTGCACCCAGACCGACTCGTGCCAGACGGGAGTCTGTCTGGGCGCCAACCCGGTGATCTGCCCGACGGCCGACGCCTGCCACGATCCGGGGGTCTGCGACACCGGCACGGGGGTCTGCTCGGCGGCCACGCCGAAGCCCGAAGGCTTCCCTTGCGAGGATGGGAACAACTGCACGGTCGGCGACAGCTGTCTTTCGGGAATCTGCCAGGCGGGCGCGGCCCGGGACGGCGACTCCGACACCCATCCCGATCCGCTGTGCGGCGGGGACGATTGCAACGACGCGAACGGGCTCGTCTGGCACGTCCCGGCGGAAGTCACGAACCTGACTCTCAGCCAGGCGAGCCCGGCCAATCCGACGTGGGATTCCCAGGCGGTCGCGGCGGGCAGCGAAACGACTTACGATCTCGTCAGCGGGTCGCTCTCGACGCTCAGCGGCATCAGCTTCCCGCCGGCCACCTGCTTGCAGTCAGCCGATCCGGCGACCAGCTACAGCGACGGCCGCCCCAATCCCGCCTCCGGAACCGGCTACTGGTATCTGTCGCGGGCGCGGAATTCCTGCGGCGTGGCCACCTACGGGAGCGCCGCCCGGGACGCCGAAATCCCCAACTGCCCCTGAGCCGCGCCTTCCCCGGGCGCCGCTCCGAACCTACGAGCTGACCCCGCGCCCCGCCTTTTCCGCCGTCTCCGATCCGACCTGGCCGAGCTTCCAGTCCAGCCTGTCGAGCTTGGAGCGCGCCTCCTCGAGGTTCTTCGCGGCGTTGATCAGGTGCTTCGCGAGCAGCTCGAACGATTCCCGGAACCCCTCCAGATCGCCCTTGAGCGCGAGCAGCGCCGAGAGAACGCGGCGGGCCCCTTCTTCGACGCGCATGCCCCTGAGCCCCATGTGGAGCGTCGAGAGATAAAGGGAGAAGGTGTTGGGCGAGACGGGGAAGACCCGCCGGGCCAGGGTCTCCTGCCACAGATCCTGAGCCTCGCCGGAATCGGCGCCGGCCACGAAAGCCTCGTAATAGACGTTCTCCGCCGGGACGTACATCAGCGCCAGATCGAGCGTCCCCTCAGCGGTGCGGATGTACCTCTCGGCGATGTGCCGGCCGTGGCGCCTTACGTCGTCCCGGAACGCCCGGCGGGCGCGGCGCAGCTCCTCGTCCCCCTGGGCGGACAGGATCTTCTGGAAATTCTCCAGCGGAAATTTCGCGTCGACCGGAACAAGCCCGCCCGGCAGGCGGATGGCCGCGTCGACCCTCTCGCCCCCGGCGAACGCATGCTGCAGCGAGAAATCGCCCGCCGGAAGCACGTTCCCGAGAAGGTTCTCGAGGAGCTGCTCGCCGAAGCCGCCGCGCAGCTTGGGCGCCCTCAGGATGTCCTGGAGCCGCCGGAGATCGCGCCCCATCTCGGAGAGGTGCTGAATCTGCTGATCGAGCTGGGCGAGCTTCTCTTGCAGCGAGCCAACCTTCTCGCCCACAGTGCGGGAATGCTGGCCGACCTGCGCCGTCACGCTCATCTGGGAGGATTGCACAAGATCGGTGAGGGCCTTGGTCCCCGCCTGGAGCTGCGATCCCGTCTCACGCGTGATCTGGTGACCCGTCTCCTGCAGGCTGCGGACCAGATCGGTGACCTGATGCTGGAGCTGCAGGAGCGCCTGCGTCCATCCCGCTTCCGCCGCCGCGCCGGGCCGCTTCCGGAAAAGCAGCACGACGACGGAGAGAAAGACCGCCGCGACGACGAGCGCCAGGAGCGCGATGATGAGAATCGATTCGGATGGCATGAGGCGGGTTCCCCGTGGCGGACGTCGCGGGGAGTGTAGAGGCGGGATCGCGGCCTGTCAAGACACGTGAAGGACGGCGAACTTCAGGTATGAGGTCTCCGGAACGCCCGGAAGAACCGGATGATCGGGCGACTGGCCCGCCACCGAGACGAGGCGGGCCGTCCTCCCCGAGTCGGCCACCGCCTCCCGGATCAACGACAGGAAATCGGCGAGCGACAGGTGATAGGAGCACGAGGACGTCAGCAGGCACCCGCCCGCTTCGAGGATCTTCAGCGCCCGGAGGTTGATCTCCTTGTAGCCTCGGCACGCCGCCTCGAGGTTGCGGGCCGACTTGGTGAACGCCGGCGGATCCAGGACGACGATGCCGAACCGGCGGCCCTCGCGATCGAGGGCGTGAAGCCGATCGAACGCGTTCGCCTCTTCAAACTCGCACCGCTCCCCGAAGCCGTTCAGGGCGGCGTGCTCCGCCGCCCGGGCGACGCACAAGGCGGAGATGTCCACTCCCAGCAGCGAGCGCGCGCCGCCCCGGAGCGCGTAAAGCCCGAACCCGCCCGTATTGCAGAAAGCGTCGAGGACCGTCCGGCCGGCGGCCAGCGGAAGAAGCGCCCGGCGGTTCAGCCGCTGATCGAGATACAGGCCGGTCTTCTGGGCCTCGGCCAGCCTCACGTGGAACTCGAGGCCGTCCAGCCGGACCGGTATCGCCGCGGGGACCTCTCCGGCGACCGGCCCGCCCGCCGGCGGCAGGCCTTCGTGCGCCCGGCTGCTGAGATCTCCCCTCTCATAGATGCCGGCCGGATTCAGCCGATCCCGGAGGACGGTCAGCAGGAGGGCGCGGTGCCGATCCATCCCCAACGTTCCGATCTGCACGCAAAGGTAGGCGCCATACCGATCCACTACCAACCCCGGAAGGAGATCGGCTTCGCCGTAGATCAGGCGCAGCGCCGTCTCGCCCGGAAAGACGCGCTCCCGATAAGCCAGGGCCTCGTCGATGCGCCGCTCGAAGAAGGCGCGGTCGATCCCTTCCTCCGGCTCCCGCGTCAGCAGCCGGACGGTGATCGTCGAGGCCGGATTGTAGGTTCCGCGCCCCAGGAACCGCCGCCGGTGATCGCGCACGTCGACGACCTCTCCGGGCGCGGCGCCCTCGTCCACCGAGGCGATCTCGCTCGCGTAGACCCAGAGGTGCCCTCCCTTCAGCCGGCGATCTTTTCCTTTCCCGAGAACCACCGAGGCCATGCCGTTCCCCGCGCCGAAGCGTTTCTTGACCCGAAGCGAGACGCGAGGCTATCATCCGCTCCGCTTCGACGCCAACTGATTTCCGCTCATCGCTTCGAGCGATTGGTCTTCGCCTCGAACGATTCGCCAAAGGAGGGAGCCATGTCGACGAACCCTGGGACGTTCCGCCGCCTGCTCGCCGCCGCCGGTCTGGCGGCGCTTTCGCTCTTGCCGCTCCTGGCCGCCGGGGCCCCGGCGACGCGGCCGGCCCATCCGGGCGCTCTGGTGGATTTGCAAGGGACCCAAGGCGCCTTGAAGGCTTACCTGGTGAAGCCCGCGGGGAAGGGGCCCTTCCCGGGAATCGTCGTCATCCAGGAATGGTGGGGCTTGAACGATCAGATCAAGGGGGTCGCCGATCGTCTCGCGGCGCAGGGATATGCGGCGATCGCCCCCGACCTCTATCATGGGGCCGCCACGGCCGATCCCGAGAAAGCCCACGAGCTCATGCGGGGTCTCGATGAGAAGGTGGCGCTCGCCGATTTGGGGGCGGCGATCGATTTCCTCCGCTCCCTGCCCGAGGTGGGAAAAGGAAGGATCGGGTCGATCGGGTTCTGCATGGGCGGCGGCCTCTCCCTCCAGCTGGCGCTTCATCGCCCGGACCTCGCCGGCACCGTGATGTTCTACGGCCAGCCGGAAACCGACCCTGCTCTCCTGAAGGGGGCGGCCTGCCCGATTCTCGGATTGTTCGGGGAGGAGGATCAAGGGATCCCGCGTGAGAAGATCGAGGCGATGAAGAAGGGGCTCGACGAAGCGGGGAAAGGGGCCGAGGTGAAGATCTATCCCAAGGCCGGGCACGCCTTCTTCAACGAGACGCGCCCCTCCTACTCGCCCGACGCGGCCGCCGACGCCTGGAAGCGCACGCTCGCCTTCTTTCAGTCCCGGCTGAAGGGATGAAGTGAGCGCTTTCTCCGGATGGCGGCCGGCGTTCGATCTCCACCCCGGCGCCGTCTACCTGAACGCGGCGAGCGAAGGCCCCCTGCCGCGCGTGGCGCGCCAGGCCTTGCTCGCCGTCCTCGATCGCAAGGTCGACCCCTTCCGGCTCGGCGGCGAGGAGTATTTCCAGATCCCGCAGCGCGCCCGCGAGTGGTGCGCGCGGCTCGCCGGCTGCCAGGCCGACGAGATCGTCCTGACGACGGGAGCGGGAGCGGGCATCAACCTGGCGGCGGCCGGACTGCCTCTCGAGGCGGGGGACGAGGTCCTGCTCCTCAAGGGCGATTTCCCGGCCCTCTTGAATCCCTTTCTACACGCCCGCGGGCGCGGGATCGTCCCGATCGAGGTCGCTCCCGCGACCAAGTTCCCCGCCGTCTCCGACTTCGAGCGCGCCGTCACTCCCCGGACCCGCGTCCTGGCGCTCAGCCACGTGCACCCCGCCAGCGGCTTTCGGAACGATCTCACCGCGCTCGGGGGCTTCTGCCGCGAGCGCGGTCTGTGGTTCGTAGTGGACGCGGCCCATTCCGCCGGCGTGCTTCCCCTGCGATTTCAGGAGGAGCCGATCGACATCCTGGCGGCCCCGGGGCACAAGTGGCTCCTCGGCTTCACGGGGACCGGGTTCGCCGCCATCCGCGCCTCGGTCATGGAGCGGATGAGGCCCCCCGCCGTGGGATGGATGGGATCGCTGAGCAACGCCGCGCAGTTCATCTCCATCCCGCCGTTCGATCTGACGCTGTTCCGCGGCGGGCGGAAATTCGAGGTCGGGACCACGCCCTATCTGCAGCTGGCGGCCTGGAACGCCGCGCTGCAGCTGCTCGCCGAAATAGGGCCCGAGGCGCTCGAGCGGCATGTCCTGTCGCTGCTCGAGCCGCTGCGCGACTACCTCCGGAACTCTCCTTACAAGACGATCTCTTCCGACGAGCCGGCCTGCCGGTCGGGAATTCTCTCCTTCACGGGAAAGTTCCCGGCGAAGCTCCTGCGCCTCTTGAACGAGCGCCGGATCTTTCCGGCGTTGCGCGCGGGGGCGCTGCGCGTCTCGCCGCATCTCTACAACACCGCGGAAGACATCGACCGGCTGATCGAGGCGCTCCGCGAGCTGGAGAGCGCCAAGCTGGAAGGGGAGCGGAAAGGGGAGAACCTCTAGATTTCGGAGGGAAGATCGATGCCGTGACGCCGCGCCGCCTCCAGCGCCTCCGGATAGCCGGCGTCGGCATGGCGCATCACCCCGGTCCCGGGATCGGTGGTGAGCACCCGCTCGAGCCGGCGCGCCGCCTCGGGACTCCCGTCCGCCACGACGACCATCCCGGCGTGCAGCGAATAGCCCATTCCCACCCCGCCGCCGTGATGCACCGAGACCCAGCTCGCCCCCGACACGGCGTTCAGCAGGGCGTTCAGGATCGGCCAGTCGGCGATCGCGTCCGACCCGTCCTTCATCCCCTCGGTCTCCCGGTTCGGCGAGGCGACCGATCCCGAATCGAGATGGTCCCGGCCGATCACGACCGGCGCCGAGATCTCCCCGCGGGCCACGAGATCGTTGATCGCCAGCCCGAACTTGGCCCGCTCGCCGTACCCGAGCCAGCAGATCCGGGCGGGGAGTCCCTGGAACTGAATCCGCTCTCCGGCCAGCCGGATCCAACGGCCCAGCGCCGCGTCACCGGGGAAGAGCTCGAGAATCGCCCGGTCGGTGCGCCGGATGTCCCGCGGATCGCCGGAGAGAGCCACCCATCGAAAAGGCCCCTTGCCCTCGCAGAAGAGAGGGCGTATGTAGGCGGGGACGAAGCCGGGGAAGCCGAAGGCGTCCTCGACCCCGCCTTCGCGGGCGGCCTGACGGATGTTGTTGCCGTAGTCGAAGGTGACCGCTCCGGCGCGCATCAGGTCGAGCATGCCGCGGACGTGCGCCGCCACGGATTCTTTCGCCCGCTTCTGGTATTCGGCCGGATGCGCCGCCCGCAGCGCCAGGGCCTCCGCGAGCGGCATCCCGTGGGGCACGTAGCCGTTCAGGAGATCGTGGGCCGAAGTCTGGTCCGTGAGAAGGTCGGGGATCACCTTCTCCCGGGCGAACCGTGGGATGAGATCGGCGGCGTTGCCGTGCAGGGCGATCGACCGAGGGCGCTGGTCGCGCAACGCCTGGCGCGCCTTGTCGACCGCTTCCTCGAAGCTCTTCGCCTCCTCGTCGCAGTAGCCGGTCGCCAGGCGCCGCCGGACGCGCTCCGGATCGACCTCCACGGCGATCAGGACGCCTTCGTTCATCGTGGCGGCCAGCGGCTGGGCCCCGCCCATCCCCCCGAGTCCGGCCGTCAGGATCAGTCGCCCTTTCAGGCTTCCGCCGAAATGCCGGCGCGCGGCCGCCGCGAACGTCTCGTACGTCCCTTGGAGAATGCCCTGCGTGCCGATGTAGATCCAGGAGCCGGCGGTCATCTGGCCGTACATCGTGAGCCCCATCCTCTCGTACTCGCGGAAATGCTCCCAGTCGGCCCAGGCGGGAACCAGCATCGAATTGCTGATCAGGACCCGAGGCGCCTCCTCCTGGGTGCGGAAGACCCCGACCGGCTTGCCCGACTGGATCAACAGCGTCTCGTCCGATCCGAGCCGCTTGAGCGTCTCCACGATCCGGTGGTAGGCCTGCCAGTTGCGCGCCGCCTTGCCGGTGCCGCCGTAGACCACCAGGTCGGCCGGCCGCTCGGCCACCTCGGGATCGAGGTTGTTCATGAGCATCCGCATCGCCGCTTCCTGGACCCACCCGCGGCAGGTCCGCGCGGCGCCTCGCGGAGCCCGAATCGTCGTCTGAGGTCTCGGCTCGGTCATGACACCCTCCGCGCGGGGCGGCCCCGGGAGCTCATCGCAAGGAGCCGGTCGTCCGCTCGACCGCCTCGCGGAGCCGGCCGGAACGCATCAGCCCCACCATGCTCTCGATGTCCTTCGATAATACCCGGTCTTCCTCGACCCGCGGGACGACCCGCCGCACCGCTCGCTTCCCGGCCTCCAGGGCCGGAGAGCTCTTCAAAGGCGCGAGGAAGTCGAGGCCCTGGCAGGCCGCGAGGATCTCGATGGCCAGGACGCGCTCCGCATTCTCCAGCACCTGATGCGCCTTGCGCGCCGCCCAGGCCCCCATGCTCACGTGATCCTCCTGCGAGGCCGACGTCGGGATCGAGTCGACGCTGGCGGGGTGGGCGAGGCCCTTGTTCTCCGAGACCAGCGCCGCGGCGGTGACCTGCGCGATCATGAAACCCGAATGCAGCCCCGGATCGGGGGTGAGGAAGGCGGGAAGGCCGCTGAGATCGGGATTGGTCAGCCGCTCGATGCGCCGCTCGGAAATCCCGGCCACCTCCGCCACGGCGATCGCGAAGTAGTCCAGGGCGATCGCCACCGGCTCCCCATGGAAGTTCCCGGCGGAGAGCAGCTCCCCGGCTTCGGGGAAGAGCAGGGGATTGTCGGTGACGGCGTTCGCCTCCCGCTCCAGCACGTCCCGCACGTGCGACAGGGCGTCGCGCGCCGCGCCGTGGACCTGGGGCATGCAGCGCAGGGCGTAGCTGTCCTGCACCCTGCCGCAATCGGCGTGGGAGGTCTCGATCTCGCTGTGCGCGAGCAAGGCGCGCAGGTTCGACGCGGAGGCCGCCTGGCCCGGATGGGGGCGCAGCCGCTCGATCCGGGCGTCGAAGGCCCGCCGCGAGCCCCGCAGGGCCTCCAGCGAGAGCGCCCCCGCCAAGTCGGCGTGCACCAGGAGGCTTTCGGCGCGCAGCAGCGCCAGGATCCCGAGGGCGGTCATCATCTGCGTCCCGTTGATCAAAGAGAGCCCTTCCTTCGCCTGGAGCCGCAGCGGGCGGAGGCGCGCGCTCCGCAGAGCGGCGGCCGCCGCCACCCGGCGCCCCGATTTCACGACTTCCCCCTCCCCGAGCATCGGCAGGACGAGGTGGGCGAGGGGCGCGAGGTCGCCGCTGGCGCCGACCGAGCCCTGCGACGGGATGACCGGCAGGAGGTCCCGGTTGAGCATCGCCAGCAGCAGGTCGACGACGCGCGGCCGGACTCCCGAATGCCCGCGGGCCAGGACGTTGGCGCGCAGCAGCATGACCGCCCGGGTCTGAGCGGCGGAGAGAGGCGCGCCGACTCCCGCGCAATGACTCCTTATCAGGTTGGCCTGCAGCGCCTCCAGCTGGTCGTCGCGTATCCGGACGTCCTTCAAGCGCCCGAAGCCGGTGTTGACCCCGTAGATCTGCTCGTCACTTCCGACCAGCCGCTCGATGACGCCCCGGCTGCGCTCCATCCGGCGGCGGGCGGCGGGCGAGAGGGCGACCCGGGCGCCGCCCGAGGCGACGCTTCCGACTTCGGAAAGCGTCAGGGATTTCCCGTCGATCTGGATGGTGCGGCGGCGCATGGTCTTCATTTCCGGGGGAGTTTAGTCGTTGTCCCGGCGGAGTGTAAAGCGCCCGCCGGGCGGGTGCGGGCGCCGGTTGAAGGCGCCGTTCGGGCTCTGCTAAGATCCGACGCCCAAGAGATGCCGCAGAAAACATCGAGCCTGCCATCGACCCTGGGAAAACGGATCCTCGAGAAAGACAGGTGAAGGCCATGCCGTGTGTCGTCGTCGTGGGCGGACAGTGGGGCGACGAGGGCAAGGGGAAAATCGTCGATCGGCTCACCGAGCGGGTCCACGTCGTGGTCCGTTATCAGGGGGGGCCCAACGCCGGGCACACCGTGGTGGTCGGCGGAAAGCGCTTCGCGCTGCGCCACCTCCCCTCGGGAATCCTCCGGCCCGAGGTCCTGTCGGTGGTCGGCAACGGGGTGGTCCTCGACCCCGCGTCGCTGCTGGAGGAGATCCGCGAGATGCGGGAAGCGGGAATCCGGGTCGACGACAACCTGCGCATCAGCGATCGGGCCCACGTCATTCTCCCCGAGCACCGCACGCTCGACGCCGAGAGCGAGGACGCGATGGGAGAGGCGAGAATCGGCACGACGCGGCGCGGCATCGGCCCGGCTTACGAGAGCAAGGTGGCGCGCCTCGGCATCCGCGCCGGCGACCTGCTGAACGCCACGCTCCTTCGCGCCAAGCTGGAAGCCTATCACGCGGCGCGATTCGCGCCTCTCTCGCGATCGGCCGCGCCTTCCGATCCCGCGAAAGTGCTCGACGATTATCTCGAATACGGAGCGACGCTGGAAGCTTTCCTCACCGACGCCACCGACCTTCTCCAT
Organism: Candidatus Polarisedimenticolia bacterium; assembly: GCA_036004685.1. Lineage (NCBI taxonomy): Bacteria > Pseudomonadati > Acidobacteriota > Candidatus Polarisedimenticolia > Candidatus Polarisedimenticolia bacterium. The sequence continues at coordinate 80,889 of DASYRE010000008.1, forward strand.
CGCCAGCTCGACGCCGAGAAGAGCATCCTTTTCGAGGGGGCCCAGGGCACCTTGCTCGATCTCGATCACGGCACCTACCCGTTCGTGACCTCGTCGTCGTCGACGGCGGGCGGCGCCTGCACCGGCTCCGGAATCGGGCCGGCGCACATCACCGGCGTGCTCGGGGTCTTCAAAGCCTATTCGAGCCGCGTCGGCTCCGGCCCCTTTCCGACGGAGCAGAAGGGAGAGGTGGGAGAGCGCATCCGGCAGCGCGGCCGCGAGTACGGGACGGTGACCGGCCGGCCGCGGCGCTGCGGCTGGTTCGACGCCGTCCTGGCCCGCTATGCGGTCCGGGTGAACTCGATGAAGGCCGCGGCGCTCACCCTCTGCGACGTGCTGGACGACTTCGACAGCATCCTCGTGGCCGTGGCCCACGAGCACCACGGCGAGAGAATGCCGAGCGTCGCAACCGACGCCGAGACGCTCGAACGCTGCCAGCCGGTGTACGAAGTGCTTCCCGGGTGGAAGCAGCCGATCGGGGACGCCAAGAGCTTCGAGGAGCTGCCGCACCAGTGCCGCGCCTACATCGACCGCCTCGAGCAGCTGATCGGCTGCGAGATCGCGCTCGTCTCCGTCGGGCCGGAACGGGAGAAAACGCTGCACCGCGCCGGGAACCGCGTGGAGCAGTGGCTCCCGCCGGGCGGCGCGGCGTCCTGAAGGACTCCGTCAATCCCGTTTGTGAACGACGATCTTCCTGCCTTCGACGATTTCGACTTTCGGCATGCACCAGCACCCCGGTCCGACGACGTGCTGGTCCTTCTGCCTCGAGTAGACGTGCACCACAGGCTTCGGCTTCTCGGGGGGCTTGGCCGCCTGGGGCGCCGCGGCCGCAGGCGGTGCCGGCTTGGATGCGGCAGCCGCGGGAGCCTGGGGAGCGGCGGCTCCTTGAGTCGCGGCGGGCGGCTGAGCGGCGGCCGAGGCCGGAGGCGGCGCCGGCTTCGAGGCGGTCGGAGCCTGGGAAGCGGCCGGGGTTTGAGCGGGGGCGGGGGGTTGCGGCGCGCTTGCCACGGGCGGAGTACCGGCGTTTGGGTTTGCCACCGGCGGTTGAGCCGAGGCGCCAGCGGGGGCCGAACTCGGCGATGCGGCCGGGGCCGGAGTCGCAGCAGGACTCTCGGCCGGCCCGGGGCTTTGGCTCGGTTTCTCGTCGGGTGCGGCGGGTTGGGGCGGTCCGGCCGGAGTCTTTTCGTCGCTCATTCAGCCCTCGGGAGTTCGAAAAGTCCCGCGCATTCTAAACGAATCCGCCGGGTCTTGCAGCCTAGGATTTCACGGGAATCGTGGCTTCTTTCGTCGGTCGGGGGCTCTGCTATAATCGCCCCCCTCTTTCGTTCCACGACATGATGGGCCGTTAGCTCAGTCGGTAGAGCGTCTGCCTTTTAAGCAGAGGGTCGCTGGTTCGAGTCCAGCACGGCTCACCATTCATTATACTGCATTTAGAGGACTTACGGCGTTCCGCCCGGTCGGTCCGGTTTCCCGTTATGCGCGTTATGAGCAATATTGTGGGCGCCATTGTGACCCATGAGGGAGCCCATGGAAAAGTTCGAAGAGATGGCAAAGGAAAAACTCGGAGAGATCGCGAAGGCTCTACAGCAAACCGCGAAAGAGAAGCCTCCTGATTTCGTCTCGTGGAGGACCTTTCTGGAATCCAGTCCGCCAGGCAGCAGCAGCCTCATAGGCGATCTTCTCGTCCCCAGACGCTACCAAGGATCTGAGAGCTATCAGCTCTGGCTTCCCGACCTCCTGCTCCATTGCCCTTCACAGGTTTGCAACGGCGAGCGCATTTTTTCAGGCACGACGAGCTCGGTCTTCATTAGCGATTGGGAGCCGCGGTTCCTCAGTTACGTTTGCAAGAACTGCGGAGGAACAAACAGGCTTTACGCTGTTTTTATGCGTCAGAAGATGGGCAAGATTGGCGAAGCGATCAAGGTAGGGGAGTGGCCGCCATTCGGTCCGAGGGTCCCAAACCGCGTTCTGGATCTTCTTGGAGACGATAGGCAGCTTTTTCTTAAGGGCCGCGGCGCTGAAAATCTCGGGCTGGGCATCGGCGCTTTCGCCTACTATAGGCGCGTAGTCGAGAACCAGAAGAACCGCATTCTCGATCAGGTCATCCAGGTGGCAAGTCGCATGAACGCTTCCTCAGAGATCATTTCCGGTCTCCAGAAAGCGAAGACGGGCTGGCAGTTCTCGAAGTCCCTTTCCGAGGTTAACCTGCAGCTTCCCGAGCAGCTGATGGTCCGTGGTCAGAACCCCTTGCTCCTGCTTCACGGTGCCTTGAGTCGCGGATTGCATGAACAGACGGACGAAGAGTGCCTCGGGCTCGCAACCAGCATCCGAGTCATGCTAACCGCTCTCGCCGAAAGGATCGGACAGGCCCTCGCCGACGAGGAAGAGGTAAGGCAGGCGGTTGCGAATCTTCTCGAAGCTGGACGTCCCGAAAAGAAAGAGCCAGGGGAGGCCATCGTGGATCCTAAGAGACTCCCCGCCGACTCATGAACGTTCGGCGCCGGCCTGATTACGATCGGGGCCCGCTCCGTGGTGTAAGCTTCACCGAGATCGCCCGCCCCGCCGGATAGCTACCGGGGCCGGTACTCCGACCGGCCAGGGGCGGGTGAGACTTCCCCCGGAGACCTCGCGCGGAGGCGAGGATGCCAGCCAGACGAAAGACTCCCACCTCGAGGAAGGTCCGTGTCCCCGTAGTCACCGGCTGGGAAGAGCCGTTGACAGAGAGCGAGCGCCTCCTCCTTCATTCGAAAAACTTCATCGCTGGGGATCGCAGCACTGTCCCGCCCGAGTGGTGGCGCGAGGTCTGGTCGCATCAACTGCAACCGGAAGAGTGGCTCCTCCGATTCGCGAACACAAAGGTTACCTGGGAGAATTGGAGGGAGATGGGCGTTCCGCCTGGCGATCAACGGCTCACGCTGGAAAACTGGGGCCTCCCGCTAGGAGAAGGAACTCCAAAACGGAAATCTCTTTCGATCGCTGGGCTAGAGGTGGTGGAACTCGAGAAGCAACGAGATCCTCGCTTGTTACTCAGATTTGAGGAGATGCGCGAGTGCACTCGCAGGATCCTTAAACGCTCCATCGAAGGTGGAACATCGGATCCATGCTTTACCCCGAACACCGATCGTCCAGATTTTGTTGTCGCAAAAAGGGAGCCGGCGGGCCGCTTCGGGCTCGGCCCTTCTCCATCTTTCACCCTGGCTGCTTCGCGAAGCTCTCGGATTGACACCATGGACATTCAAGATCGGCATTGGAATGCGCTTCGCCTCCTGGTTGCCGTCCTGAAGGGAGAAGCCGATCCAGTCTTTCCGCAAGGTGCGAAAATACCTCGGTGGTCGCTGCATCTTTGCGAAGCACGCTCCTGCGGTTCCTTCTTCTTCTCCTCGCGCGTTCACGCAAAAACCTGCTCCCATGCCTGCCGAAGCTCTCTGTCCAGGAAGCGCGTGACGGATAAACGGGAAAAGTAGGACTAACCGTCACATTCCGGCCATTTTCTAGTAATTCCTGATTCAAAAAGCGACGTGAATTTGGTTGAATCACGTCGTGGATATGAAGACGCGGGAACTTGGCCGAATGATCGCAGGACGTCGAGTCCATCTCGGGCTCAGGCAATCCGAGGTTGCCAGGCGGGCGGGAACCTCCGCGGCTTATCTGAGCCGCGTTGAGCGTGGCATCGCCAGGCCAAGCGAGGCTCTCGCTCTTCGCATTCTGGACGCTCTCGGAATAGCAATCATCTCGTCTGGGAAGAGCTCCTGATGGGCACCCCTTCGCCCGCCCGTACCGAACCAGAAACCCTTCGAATAATCGAAGTCATTCAGGCAGCTGCAAGGCCCGAGTCGCTCGCAATTCCCAAGGCGATCAGCGCCAGGACGCTCGCCGACCGTCTCGACATCTCTTTGAGCTGGGTACGCGGCTGGCACGCGGCCGGGTTGCTTCCCGGGATCGTACTTCGCGCGGAGTCAGGGCGGGGAAGGGGCCGACTTCTCTTTCTAGAGGCAGACGTCGTCCGGTTCCTCCAGGAGCGCGGAATCGCCGCGCAGAGCGAAGAGGTGGCCGAATGAGCGCAGCGCTCCTTTCGGTCGATTGGTGGCTGCGATCCCTTTCTCTCTGGAGTGTCCGACGCGAAAAAAGAAACCTGGAGCAGTCGATACCTTCCATCAGGCTGACTCAGTCTGTCTCTCAGCGTCTCGATGATCTCGTAATTGCCATCGAAACCCTTGAGCGCCTGCGATGAACGTCGATTCCGCCCTCTCCTATGCCAAGCGCTCCTGGCCAGTGTTCCCCCTCCACAAGCCAGTCTCGGGCGGATGCTCTTGCTCTAACCCCGAGTGTCAGAACGTCGGGAAACATCCGCGCACCTTGCACGGCCTGAACGACGCCACGGTAGAGGAAAAACAGATCCGCGCCTGGTGGACGAAGTGGCCTGACGCGAACATCGCGATCGCGATCCCCGCCGGGTTTGTGGCTGTAGACGTGGACGGCGACGAAGGTGACAAGGCTCTCCAGGATGCCGGCCACGAGCTACCGAGGACTGTGACCTCCCGGACTGGACGGGGGAGGCATCTGCTATTCCGAACAGGAGAGCCGGTCGCTCCGAAAGTCGGAGTCCTTCCCCACGTCGATCTCCGTGGGCCAGGGTCCTACATCGTGGCGCCCCCCTCGCGTCACGCGAGCGGGAAAACGTACGAATGGATCTTGTCGCCCGAGAAGGTGGAGATCGCTCCGGCGCCGGCCTGGATTCACGCTCTCTCGAAGACGAACGGCAACGGGAACGGAACCGCCGTTCCGATCGGCGAGGTCATTCCCCAGGGACAGCGGAACCGAACACTCGCGAGCCTCGGCGGTACGATGCGCCGGCGGGGAATGAGCCCGGAGGCCATCGAGGCGGCCCTCCTCTCAGAAAACCGGCGATGCAATCCTCCTCTTCCGGACGGGGACGTGCGGCGAATCGCCAAGAGCGTTTCGAGGTACGAGCCGGCGCCGCGACCGCAGGAGCAACCTCGCCCTGGAGGAAGCGTCCTCGAGGAGATGGACGTGCGCCGGATGCTTCGCGAAGGGATCCCCAAGCCGGTTTTCGACCTCGAGGACTTTCTGGTCCGGCGAACCGTGACCTACCTGACCGGCAGCCCGAAAGGCTTCAAGACCTGGCTCGCTCTGGCGTGGACAGTTGCCCTCGCCGCGGATTGCAGTTGGGCCGGGCTCAAGACTCAGGGGAATCACCGCGTCGTATTCGTCGAAGCGGAATCGCCGGCCCAGATCCCGGAAAGATTTCACCGCTCCTGCCTCGCGTATCAGGTCAACCCGGACCGCGTCCTCGACCGAGTGAAGTTCCTTTTTCCGAAGCGCGGCCGCCTCCGCCTCGATTTCCCGGATCACTTTCAGGAGCTGCGCCGAATCATGGAGGAGTTCAAGGCTACCTGGCTCGTGATCGACTCGTTCATCCGCATCCACGGCATGGACGAAAACTCCTCCAGGGACATGGCCGGCCTCGCCAATAGCGTCTTCCTCCCGCTCCGGGATCAGCTCGGATGCGGCGTGCTCATCCTCGACCATCCGCCGAAGCCGCTTCATGAGGGTCACCGGACCCGGAAGGAGCAGATTCGCGGGAGCTGGGAAAAGCTCGCGGCCGCCGACGTCCAGATCCATGTCGAGACCAGGGATAGCGAGACCGGGAAGATCGCCGGCGTCTCGGTCGGCGCCTCTCGGATGGGACCCGAACGGGATGAACCGCTCTGGGTCCGATTACGTGATACCCCGAACGGCGGGACGCGCTTCGAAGTGGCCGAGAGTCCAGAGGAATTCAAGGCAGGACGGCCCGGGAGGCCGCCCACTGCGAAAGAGAAGGCGGCCACGGTCATCAACGCGGAAGTGGAGCGAAACCCAGCGCTGACCTTCAAGGAGGCCATGCAGGCCGTGGTAGGCGCGGGCGTATCAAAGGAGACCGGAAAGCGAGCATGGCGGGAGATGAAGGGTCAAGGGTCAGGAGGGTCACAAATGGTTTTGACCCCTGACCCTGGAGTGGAGGGTCGGTTGGGGTCAAAAGGGTCAACCCCCCTTATAGGGGGTGACCCTGACCCCTGACCCCGCTCCGAGATTTATGAGCTCGAAAGGAGGCCGAATGTATGACCCCGAAAGCAAGGACAGCCAGCCGCCCGGCGACGGCCCTGGGGAGCAGGGGAGGGGGTGGGGGTGGGAGGGATATGGGGGTCAAATCTCTGGAGCTTTTCATTGGAACCGGCGCCCTACCACTTCTCGCGCGGTCGCCATCTAACGAAAAAGGAGCACGTTGATGAAACCAGGCCGAAGGACAGAGCCAGTTGAGTTGAAGCTCTTGAAAGGAAACCCAGGACGGCGACGCTTGCCGCGGCATGAAGCCAAGCCACCCGCTGGCGTCAGGGCGCCACGCTTTTTGACGAGCACCGCGCGGGCGGAATTCAAACGTCTGTCGCCCTGGCTGGAGAGACACGGCCTCCTCACGCAGATTGATATCGCCCCCTTCGTCTGTCTGTGTCAGGCAATTGTGGATCATCGTTGGGCGGTCGCCACCCTGGAAAAAGAAGGGATGGTCTCGATGACGAGCAAGGGGACCCCGACCATACACCCCGCTGTCCGGATTCAGAGATCCGCAGCGGACGCCATCTTGAGATTCTCAAATGAATTTGGATTGACCCCAGCCGCGCGAGCCGGCCTCGACATTGTGCCCGTCGACGATGACGATGACGACGAAGCTTTTTTCGGTCAGCTGGCCCGACACCACCGGAAGAGGGCCTTGGCTCAGGAAAAGAAGCGTTGACGAAGAGGACAGAGAGTTTCGGCGACTAAAATCTGGCGCCGGGCGAGGCGCCAAAAACCTGGGAGGAGAAGCATATGGTGCCGTCGCGGTCGGAAGTACAGAGGCTCTTCGCTCAACTTGATTCCATGAAGCTCCTGGACGACGAGATCGTGAAGGCGTGGTCGAAAGCGGTAGACGCAACGGCTGCGGCGACCGCGGTGCCAGGACCTCCCGAGTACTACGAGCTCCAGAGTGCGCGGACGAAAGTCGAGCAGGCTGGCGAGTCTGGGGATCGGGACAAGTTGCGCAAGGCGCTCTCGGAGCTCACCGGGATCAACCGGCTGCGCACGGACCTCGTAAAGCGGAAGGAACGGGCAGTCGAAGATGCATTCAGCGCCCGCTACGCCGCTGCGCTCCTGACCAGAAAGCGGATCGGGAAGGTAACCAAGGAGTGCGGTCTGCGAATCGATCGCCTCTGCAAGGAGACCCTGATCGAGGGGGTGATTATGCCCGCGATGATCCCTCGCGAGGTGGTGGATCTTTATCATCGCGCGAACGCGGCGGCCAGGATTCTCATGGAAAACGTCATGAGCCTTCCGAATGACATAGCTGCCGGAGAGCCAGTGCTGGGAGCGATCTCCTACGTCGGGTATCCGTACCGGAAAAGCGTGGCGACGTGGGCCGGATTCAAGGTGCGCGAGACGAGTCCCGCAGGCGCCGCCGGCGCCGTCTGAGCGCGCAAAGTCTCGCGCCGCACAAGGGCGAAATCGGATTGCGTGCGCCGTGGCGCGGCCAGGAGAAGGAAGGCAATGCCCAAGAGGAATCACGAGATCGAAAAACGAACCTTCCCCGCCTCGCTGCAGCTGCGCGGCACGGCACGCGAGCCCGTCCTCGAGGGGCATATCGCCGTCTTCAACCAGCTCTCGGAGGACTTCGGGGGTTGGCGGGAGAAGATCGCCCCAGGCGCCTTCTCGGAGACGATCAAGCGCGACGACATCCGGGCTCTCTGGAATCACGAGGACGGCCTGGTCCTCGGGCGCCTCTCGGCCGGCACTTTGAACCTCTCCGAGGACGCGACAGGACTAGCTTTCAGGAACACTCCCCCGAATACCACCTGGGTGAAGGATCGGCTCGTGAGCGTTCGCCGCGGCGACGTGACCGGGGCGAGCTTTGGATTCTTCACCGAGGATGACCGCTGGGATCAGCAGGCCGACGGGACCAAGCTGCGGACACTTCTGAAGGTCACGCTGGTCGAAGTTTCCCCCGGCGTCACGTTCCCGGCGTACCCCCAGACGGACGTCGCACAGCGTTCGATGCGGGAGTGGTTCGGCTCTGGAGCGCGCGCCGGCGTCGACCCGAATGGCCTCCGGGAACGCCAGCTCCGGCTGCACGAGATGTCCTTAGGATTGCCCAAGGGCTCGTCGCAGTCTCCGAACCTGGCACGGATCATCCGGCTCAAGGAAATGGAGCGGCAGCTCGAGGCGGACTTGAAGAGGGCCGGCCAGGAGATCGCCGAACGGGCGCGCCGGCTGCGCCGTGAGAACCTCTGATGAAGACCTCGGACCTTTTGGAACACCGTCCGCGTAGCTTGGAACATCGCCGGGGCCACGCCGTCGAAAACGTTCGACGTCACAGCCTACGCGAAATAGGTCTCAGAATCCGCAACAGGCGACAGGATGAAGGGAGCCGGAAACTCCGCAGTCAGAGTGCCCGTCTCCATCATGGCAGATGATCGGCGCATTACCAGATGGTTCCGTCATAATCCACGCGACGGTAGCGAACGCAGGGGGCGGTGGAATGGACCTGGCAAGGTCAGTATCTTCACACACTCTTGTATTAGCGAACTCGGCGGCGCAAGCACGACTCAGCACGACGATCTTCAGTCCTTGACCTGCAACCGAAAGCGTGCCGCTAGTCAGGCCTACGAAATGCGGAATGAATGTTCCTCCCACCCTAATGTTCCCGTTACCGTCGACCGGGAGATTCCCGACGCTTACGGTCCCGGAAACGCTTTGCACGGCCGGGAAATTCGTCACCTCGACTTGAGCTGGTTTCGAGGCTGCGGCCAGGGTCACAGCTCCATCCGGAAGCAGGGCTCTCCTCTCCACGGGAACGCCGGCGAGGAACGAAAGCGCGGTGACGCAGGCGAGGACGATGCCGAACAGGACGACCTTTCGCATGATGAGCCCCCGAGAGATTTGATGAGCGAGAATCTACGACTTCGCCTGCCCTTGCACGCCCTTGACGTAGCACGTAACGCCCGCATCGCACTTCCCCTTCCCGGTCATCTTCGGCGCCACGTTGAACGGGTCCTCGCTCTCACCGATGGTCCCGGAGCAGTAGCAGGCGCCCGGCGCGTCCTTGGCGGAGTCGCCGAGCTCCGGGAACGCGAGGGAGTAGGCGGCCGCCTTGACGATCTCTCCATCGGCGGCGACGCGCGGGTCAGAGGAAAGGGAGCCCCAGATGCCGATGTTGTAGACGCCGCCGCGGGCGTTGATCCGAAAGTCCACCGGATTCCAGAGTGTCGGGTCTCCGCCCATGATGGCCTTGATTTCGAATCCCTTGACCTGGATGAAGTACAAGGTCGAGCCGAACCCCCCGTCCGGCCCCTGCGAAGGATAGACGCTCTTCTCCGCGGCGAAGGCGGGGCAGGGGAGCAGGAGCAGGGCGAGGATGAGCAGCGGAAGCGCTGGCTTTACCCCCGTCGGCGCTTGCCGCTTGCCGACTTGCTCTCCATCCAGCGGAGGAACCGGCTTCCCTTCGAGGATCCTTGAGATCCGATTCAGGCGCCATTTGATCCCGTACACCGCGAAGGGGAGAAAGGCGTAGGCGATTCCAAAGAAGAGGATCGCGGCCCACTTCACGATGGAGAAGAATTCATCCCCAGATATGAGCGGCCCGGCGAAAGGATTCTGCTGAAATAGGGCGAGCGTCAAAACGTGTGGCATAAAGGGTCCCTCCTTTGGCCCCAGGATATACGGTGCTTGCCTGCATCGGTCAAGTCGGAAGCAGTCTGCCACGGCGGTGACTGCGCGGTGAACCGGAGGAGTCTCTCACTCGGAGACTATTCCGAGCACCTGATTCGACATCGCGGTCCGGATCTTGATAACCTTTCGCGTGGCGCCGCGGTACATCTTGACTATTACTCACTTGTGAGATAGTTTGTCGGGGGATTGCCAATGCGGTTACCAACTCTCCGGTGCAAACGATGCGGTCATACTTGGTTTCCGAGGATTCAGCGGAAACCTAAGCGCTGTGCCTCATGCCGATCGCCGCTATGGGATAAGCCTCGCATTCGCGCGAGGAAGAAGGCTAGATGAGCATTCGCGAGGGAAGGAGCAGGCCCATGCGGCGCCAGCCCGGCCTCGACCGATTCCGGATCACGCCACTTTTTCTGTCGGTTGTTTTCCTGGCTATGCTGCAGGTGGAAGGAGCGGCTGCCACCCAACGGACTTGGCTCGGAGTGACCGTGTGTAAGCGCCTGGTCATCCGGAAAATCTTCCCCGGGAGCCCTGCCGAAGCCGCGGGACTCAAAGCTGAAGACCGCATAATCGCCGTCGCGGGCGAGGGGAACGTCGTCGACATTCGAGACGAGCTCCGCGATCTCGAACCGGGCGATCCGGTCATCATTCGGTTCCAGCGGAGCGGTGCAGCTCAGGAAGTCGTCGCTATTGTCGGGCCAGCCAGAGATGAGGAAGTGTCGCGCGGCACGACGGTTCATCTTCCAGCGCTCTCACACGTTGCGGTGCCGCCCGGCGACCCATTGGCGAATCCGGAGTGCAAGGAGAAGTGCGCCGCCATGGTTCCGACTTGCGCGGACATCCTTCTGGAGGGTCAGGGTGGGAAGCGGACGATCGGGCGCTGGAAGGGACGGCTGGTACTTTTTGAGGAGGATCTCCGCGGGAACACGTTCAGCGACGAGAAGGAATGCAAGGAAGCAGTGGAACACTCGTGCGTGAGGTTATGAACTGCGCCGCTATAGGAATTGGATTTGGCTGCATCGCTGGACGTCGGGGCTCGGAATGCCCTTCTAGAGATCGAGTCCGTTGGTAATGCAAGACAAGGAGGTTCGAGGATTCCAAAATGACAACCTGGATCTTGCTAGTGCTTCTCGTCATGGTTACCGTTATCGTCTGGGATTTCCATTCCTTATTGACTCGTCTCGCGGATATCGAAAGCAAGGTCGATTCGCATGATAGTGCACTCCAAGAGGGCCTACGCGAGGGTCTATCGGCAGTGCGACGCGCGATAGAAGAGAGTAGCGTCCGGATTACGCAGGCTATTTTGCGAGAAGGTGAATTCTCCGAACTTAAGCGGGCAAGATTCAGGCAGGAACAGGAAGAATTCAAGCAAGAGCTTGATGAAATGATATCTGGGTCCATGAAAGACGAAGACCCCCATCGAGATCCAGGATCAGGGGGTGACTCATCTTGAACGACCGAAAGGGACCCAACAACACTGTACGGATGCGAGATGTACAGGCGGACGCCGACGCGTGGACGCTTGGTTGCGATTCACGATTCGTTCTATGTCATGCCCGAGGGAATTCCGAGGGGTCCGCGGAAGCTTCCGGACGATCGCCGATGAAGAATCTATCACACGCGAGCGGGCCGCTTGACGCTGGAGGCAGTTACGTTCCGGATCGTCCGGGGCGGGAAGGAAGCTGATGGACGATAAAGAATGGCATGAGTTTGTGACGGAAAGGGGGTTGAACTACGAAGCCATCGAATATGTCCGTCGACTAAACAGACGCCTGATGAAGGCCAGCATTGCGCTCGAGGAAGCTCTGCACGCCGAACCTATGAGTTCGACAGTCAATGGGAGAATCATTGTTTCGCTCTACCGAAAGGCGGTCAAGACGTTCAGGGCCATTGAACTCCTGAAGGAGCAAGATCTAATCGAGGAAAGCTGGATCCTCTTGAGAGCGCTGCTAGAGACGCATGTGAATCTAATCTACTTTCTCCAGAATGATGCGAAAGAGATGTCACGTCGTTTCGTGGACTGGATGTCCTTGGACCTCGTAAGGCGAGCACGAGACGCCGAATACTTCCGCGGCATTCCTCTTCCAGAAAAAGTTGAGAAGGAAGAATTTGAGCGAACCGAGGCCGAAATCCGCTCTCGCTACACAGTCGCGGAATTCGACTCAATCAAGAAAAAGGGCTTTACTGGACTTTCTTTCGAGAAGCGGTCAGAAGCTGTTGGATTTAATGCGGATACCTATGCCTACTATAGGGTCTCATCGCGCAATCTTCACACTCTTGATCCAGTTGATTATCCAGCCTTATGGCGCGACATCCCAGAGGATGGCAGGATGACAGAACTACTCCTACGATCAAGGCTCCTCGAGCTTGAGACCAATCAAAACATGTTATTGGGCAAGCTCTCGCTTATTCTAAATGGAAGCGTTTTCAAGAACGGTTCGATCGGTGCCGAGCTCCGGGAAATCGAAACAGCCTTCATGGCCGGCCCCCCAAGGGGCAGCGAAGAAAAGTGATGAGCGGTACATCGGGCCAAAGAGACGGTACGGCGGCGGGATGTACAGCCGGACCCCGGCGTGGAGATTCGCAATTCGTTCTGCGTCATGCCGGACGGAAAGAAGCCGCCTCGCGCCGGGCTCAGGACCGTTGACACAAAGGTGATGGACTTCAAGACTCCGAAGACGGTTGCGGCTTAAGCGATGCCGGAGGGCGAGAGATTGGCTGCGAAATGGCTCATCGGATTCTGCGTGATCGCCTTGGTGCTATTTGGGATCTCTGTGGCCGACTGCATCAACAATGATAGTCAGTGTTCTGCAGATCCTTGCGTTCGCCAATGGGTCCACTGTGCCGCAAGTGTCGTAACACCCGCACTACTCACGGTCGGCCTTGGGGGTCTAGTCGCATGGTGGTATCAGCGTCGCAACAAGGTAATGGAGTTTCAGTTCAACGCAGTCAGAGAGGCAAACCGAGCCTACAAGGATCTTTTCGACGCCGGGTGGGGCCAATTCAACCATGAGGTAAGAATGGCTCGCCCGGAGCCGCATCTAGAGCGGTTGAAGGAGAAACACCGGGAACTCGACGCTCTAAAGAGCGCCCAGCGCAAGGCGAATATCGAAGCTCTCGCAGTCGGACAGATGAATTGCCTGCTGTTCGTGACTTCCACTCAGGAGCATTGGCAGAGACTCGTGAGCAGATTCGAGATGGCATTTCGCTCTAAGAGCCTATGGGATAAGTTTGAGATGCTGGAGTCTATGAAAGAGGACAGGAGCAAGTTTTTGCGTGCGGCCGGCCAGGAAATCGGTCTGCCTTATAGAGAGCTCATCCCTGAGGATCCAGAGGGACGGGAGTGCAGGCGAGCGGAGACTCTTAAAAGCCTAGAGGAAATTGAACCGAGGGACGGCCCGAAGCCTCCGAACCAGACCGGGCGGAATTGAGGAAACGGCGAGCGATGGAACGAACTCGAGATTCGCAATTCATTTTGCGTCATGCCGGAAGGAATACCGAGAGGTCCACGCGGAGGTCTCCGAACAATCGAGATGAAGCCGAAGGCCGTTGATCCTATCAAACACGAGCAGGCCGAGGCGATGACGTTCCGGCTCGTCCAGGGCGGGGAAGGAGGGGGTAAGCCGTGGAATTCCGTCTGACCTATCGGGGTGATCTGAGATCGAACGGAGACCTTCGTCACAAGTGGGAGATCAGGAAAGCGTTTCACCCTCAGCTGAAGGATCTGTGGGGCCAGGAACCTCTGATAGGGGTCGCCCGCCCGGACCAGTGGGATCTCGGCGAATTATGCGTTATGAAATCGCCGGGGGAATGGCCGGTCAGCATCCCGATTCGCGGATTCACTTTTCAACCTCTCGTGAACGACCGAATGCATCTCCTTGCCGAGCTCGACATCCTGATGTTGAGGCCTGGGCCTCCAGGCTCTCTCGTTCGTCACGGGGGAGACATAGACAACCGTCTGAAGACGCTTCTTGATGCGCTCCGAATGCCGAGCGCAGCTGAAATAACGTCCGGGCCCAATTCCGACGAAACGCCCTTTTACTGCCTGCTCGAGGACGACCGCTTCATTACCGGTCTCCTCGTAAGGACTGACCGCCTTTTAGACGCGAGAGATCCGGCTGAAGTGGTCTTGACCATCAAGGTCAGGATCCATGCAGGGAAGACGATCATTTCCAACCTGGGGATTATTGGGTGATTGGATCTGATCAGCGATGCGCGGGAAACGATGGTACGGTGGCGGGATGTGCGGCCGGACGCCGACGCGCGGCCCGGCCTCAGCGTAGCGATCCGGAGATTCCTGATGCGGTCGCGGTGGACCCGACGACGGTCCCGTCCCCGTACAGCCACGCGGGGTAGTCCGGCGTCTCCGTGTGGGTGTGCGGCTGCTCGGCGGATGCGACATGGCCGCGGAGCACGGCTTTCACGTCCAAGGCCTCCTCGTAAGTGCCAGCGACGAGGACGAACACAACCGCTCCGGCAATCAGCTTCTTCTCCATTTCGCGTTTCCCTCCAGAATCCAGGGTCATTCTGACGGGAACCGGCCGTTCGCGTCAAGAAGAAGAGGAGGCAGGGAAGATGACGGAATCAGCGACCTGGTACGGCGACGGGATCCATTCGAAGCCCCGGGAGGACGGGACGGGAAGGAATAGTTCATGTCGGATGGGAGACGCTTCTGATGAGCGATCGAAAAGATCCTAAGAAGTGGTACGGCGGCGGCATGTACAGCCGGACTCCGACGCGAGGCCCGGCCAAGGGGACCGAGGTTTTCTACGGGAAGGTTTGGATCAAGAGCGAGCGCCGGCGCCGGCATTTCCTCCTCGGCCCGGGCTTCCTGCAGGCGAAGAAGAAGCTCGCGGGGATCTACGCCGACCCGGAGAAGGCCCTGGTCGAGCTCACGCGGAGGCGTGTGACGGTCCGGACCTTCGAGGCCATTCTCGATGAGTTCCTCGAGAAGTACCGGAGCCGCGCGGGGACGTCGGATTACTACCGCGTCGTCCTGAAGCCTGCCCGGGCGTTCTTCGGGAAGAAACCAATCATGGAGATCACCGTTGACACGATCGATCGCTACCTGGCTTCGAGGCGCGGCGAGAGGACGAAGGGCGTCCCGCGAAAGGTCAACGAGGAGATCGTGATGGTCGGAGCCGGCCGGCGGAAGGTGGGGGAGGCCTCCTTGCGCAAGGAGATCATCGCGATGGGGACCGTCTTTCGATGGGCCGAGCGCCGAGGCCTCGCGGGTCGGAACCCGATCGCGCGCGTCGAGAAGCCGAAGGACCCGGCCGAGCGCAGCATCGCAATCCTCTACCCGGAACAGGAGAAGCTCCTCGAGGAGAAGTGCCCGGCCTGGGCTTGGGATGTCGCGGAGTGGGCGCTCTACTCAGGAATGAGGCGGGGGGAGGTCCTGGCGCTCAGGTGGCGCGACGTCGACCGGGCCCGCGGCGTGATTCACGTCCTGGGGGGAAAGACGGGGAAGAGCCGGATCGTCCCGCTCACCTTGAGCAAGCGGCTCGGCGCCTTCCTCGATCGCCATCCGCGGCGCACGGACACCGATCTTCTCTTCCACGAGACGAACGGCTCACCCCTCGACGTGGACCGGCTCGATTCGGCCCTGGAGGGCGCCGCCGCGGCCGCCGGCGTCCCGAAGGAGAGAGGAGTCCTCTGGAACCGACTTCGCCACACCTGGGCGACCAGGCTGGCGCAGAGCGGCATCTCCGTTCTGGAAATCAGCAAGCTGATGGGGAACAGCGTCGCGATCTGCGAGAAGCACTACGCCGCGTATCTTCCGGGAGCTCACGAAAGGCTGGCGGGGATTCTGGACGCGCCGCCGGTGGAAAAGAAGGAGCCGCCGAAAGAGCCGCTCCAGGATGTGAAAGTGGGCGCCTAGGTGACCCACGAAGAAGGGCCGGTCTGGTAAGATGCGCTCTTCGAGTCGCTTGCCGAATCTACCTTTGCCCTTTTAAGCAGAGGGTCGCTGGTTCGAGTCCAGCACGGCTCACCATTCGCTCCCCCTCGGGGAATTTGCTGGACAGGAGCGTGGGCGAACCCCTATCATCTTCGCCCGCACTGCGGAACCGGACGTCCCCATCGTCTAGTCTGGCCTAGGACGCCGCCCTTTCAAGGCGGCAACACGGGTTCAAATCCCGTTGGGGACGCCAGCCTGCCTCCGGCCCTCCGGAGTCCGATCGGTCTCGCGCCTCGGCGCTCTTCGAGGTTTTGACTCGGGCGCCCCACGGGATCAGCGCTCGAAGAGCTCCGCGGAGGTCACGATGCGCGAGCGCTCCGCATTCAGCTTCACCGGAAACTTCTCGATGATCTTGTCCTCGGCGAGAATCTCGGCCGGCGTCCCGGACGTGTCGTAGCGGATCGGCGTCGGCTTTCCCCCCTGCAGCGCCTTCAGGAAGCCCTGGGCGTCTTCCGTCACGACGGCGACGACGAGATTGTCGGCGCGGAGATGCTTGCGCACCGCCTCGTTCACCTGATCCCGCGTGAGGGTCGGGAGGCGCTTCTGCACTTCCGTGAGATAGTCGCCCGTCCCGTAGAAATCGGAATCCTGGCGGTAGCCGAGCCGCTGGTCCAGGCTCTGGGCCCACAGGCGGCTGTAGGTGATCAAGAACGAGCGCGTCTGCTCGAAGTCCGCCTCCGAGATCCCTTGCCGGACGAGCCGGTCCAGGTGATAGAGAGCCCCTTTCAAGCCGAACAGCGCGTTGGCGTGCGGGATCGGCCGGAGCCAGAACGAGAAGTATTGCTGGCGGCGGGGGATGTTGGGCACCGGAAAGGTCGAATCGCCGTCCTGGATGAAGTTCTCGATGTACGAGTAGTCTCCGTAGTTCAGCCCCCGCTTGCCCCTCAGCTCGTTCATCAAGACGCCGTTGAAGGTCCGGTGCTCTCCGAGATAGGAATTCGCCACCAGCAGCGGATACCAGTCGTCGTCGTGGCGCGTCACGCGCGTCGGGAAGCCGGCCGAGATCGCCGTCGCGATGCACGGCTTCTTGACCACGACGAGCTCGATCCCCTCCGGCGTCCGCGGCGCCGGCAGCGGCGGATGCTCGGCCTTGCCCGAGGCGAGCTTGGCGGCGAAATCGTGCGTGATCCGGGACACCAGCTCACGCGTGTAGCCGCCCGCCAGTCCGACGTCGACCGCCTCCCGGGTGAAGCGCGTCGCGTAGAACTTCTTCACGTCGTCGAGGGTGATCGATTTCAACCCCTGGACCGTCCCCGCGTCGACGTGACCGTAGGGATGGCCGCTGTACAGAGCGGTCTGGAGCGTCCACTTCCCGAGATTCTCGTCGTCATTGCCGCGCAAGCCGTTGACCAGGTAGTTCTCGGCCTCGTCGCGAAGCCGCTCGAAATCCTGGGAATCGAGCCGGGGATCGAGCAGGACGTCCCGCAGGAGCGGGTAATAGCGATCGAGGTGATCCCGGTGGCAGCGGCCGGAGATCACCACCATCTCCTTGTCGGCCTGGACGTCGATCCGGGCCGCCATCGGATAGAGGGTCTCGAGCAGCTGGGAATAAGTGAGGGAGCGGGTGCCTCCTTCCCCCAGCATGCGCGCCGTCAAGGCCGCCAGGCCTTCCTTCCCGGCGGGGTCGTCGATCGAGCCGACGCGGAAGAGAATCCGGAAGTAGACGATCGGAGAATTGGCGGAAGGCAGGAGGGTCGTCTTGATGCCCGGGGCGGGAGAGCCGCCGGGCGACGCTCCCCGGTCGCCCACCGAGCAATGCATCGCGATCAGGGCGGAGGTCACGGCGAGAGCCAGCGTTCCGGCGTTGCGGCGCGGCAGACTCTTCATCGCCCCACCTCCTTGGGCTTGCCTTTCTCCGCGGCCAGGAGGACCACGGTGCGGTTCTCGGGGGAGAAGTAGCGCACCGCCGCCTTCTGGATGTCCTCGGGGGTCAGCGAGTCGTACGTGGCGTAGAGCGTGTTGTAGTCCTCGGGATCGCCCGTCAGCTGAAGGATGTGGGCGAGCGTCTCCGCCACCGAGTCGGCCGTGTTCAGCCGCATCTGGAAGGCGTACTTGAGATGGCTCTTGGTGTCGGAGAGGCGGCGCGCGTCGACGGGATTCTTCTTCAAGTCCTCGAGGGTCGCCTCGATGGCGGCCTGGACCTCCTTGATCTTGGCTTCGTCCTTGACCCGGGCGCCGATCACGAAGAGGTTCGGATCGCGGTGATCCGACGCGGAGCCGTAGAGAGCGTCCACGAGCTGCTCGTCGATGACCAGCTTCTTGTAGAGCGGCGAGGTCTCCGAAAACGCCACCTGCGTGATCAGATCCAGCGCCGGCATGTCCTTGTCGCGCGGCGAGAACGCGGGGCTGTGATAGCCGAGGGTGAGATAGGGCAGGGTCGGGTTCTTCCAGGCGATGGAGACCTTCTTTTCGGCGGTCTGCGGCGGCTCGGCAGGGATCTTGACCTCGTAGCTGCCGCGCTTCCAGGGGCCATAGTGCTGGGCCGCCAGCGCGAAAGTCTTCTCCGGATCGACATCCCCCACAACCAGAAGGATGCAATGCTCCGGGCGGTAGTAGCGATCGTAGAAGGTGAGGGAGTAGTCGTACTGGTTGGGCATGTCCTCGATATCGCGCAGAAACCCGATCGTCGTGTGCTTGTAGGTGTGGGTTCGGAAGGCGGCGTCGTAGAGCTTCTCCTCGATCGTGCTCTCGGGAAACGAGAAATTCTTGTTGTACTCGCCGAGCACGGCGCGCGCCTCCTTCTGGAACGCCTCCTTGCCGTACCGGAGGTTCATGAAGCGATCGCTCTCGATCTCCATGATCCGGGGGAGCGCGTCCGATCCGGCGAGGATGTGATAGGCGGTGAGGTCGTCCGAGGTGAAGGCATTCGAGTCGGCGCCCATCTCCTTGAGGATGGAATTGTATCGATCGGCCGGGATCTTCTCCGTCCCCCGGAACATCATGTGCTCGAAGAAATGGGCGAATCCGGAGTGGCCGGGCTCGATCTCGTTCCGGCTTCCGACCCGGACGATCACCCAGTGGGCCACGAGGCCGGGCGATTCGAACGGGACCACCACCACCTTCAGCCCGTTCGGCAGGGTCTGCTGATGGATCGGATAATCGAAGACGCGGGAGCCGCCCCCGGCGGGCGGGGAAGCGAGTAGCGCCAGCGGCACGGGCACCAGAATCGCGGCCAGGAGCGCCGGATAAAGGGTTCGAATCACGCGAAAACCTCCTCCCTGGGAAAGGCGGAGCGGTGAGATGGAGCGCTCCGGAAGCGGGCCATCTTAGCCGCCGGATCCAGTCCCGTCAACGCGCTCCGGGTCGTGGTATCGTCGTGCGGAGGTGATCCCTGAGGAACGATCCGCGCCCCGCGTCGCCCCAGCCCCGAAGGCGTTTCTCGATCGGGACCCCGCCCGGATTCAGCCTGGATCAGACGGTTCTCTCCCACGGATGGCATCAACTTGCGCCCTTCCGATGGGAAGGGCGGAGATCGGTCCTTTGGCGAGCCGAGACGCTTCCCGGCGGAAGAGCGTGCCTTCTTGAAATCGGCCAGCCGGGCGGAAAGAGTGGTCCTCTACGGGTGTCGGTGAGCGCGGTAGAGCGCGGCGCCGCGGACCGGCTGT
The DNA here is from genome assembly GCA_036004685.1 of Candidatus Polarisedimenticolia bacterium. Taxonomy (NCBI): domain Bacteria; kingdom Pseudomonadati; phylum Acidobacteriota; class Candidatus Polarisedimenticolia; species Candidatus Polarisedimenticolia bacterium. The sequence continues at coordinate 100,242 of DASYRE010000008.1, forward strand.
TGCTCGCCTCCCGGGTGCGCCGGATGCTGAACCTCGATCTGGATCTCTCCTCTTTCTATCGGCTTTGCCGAAAGGAGAAGCGGCTGAGGTACGTGCCCCGGGCCGGAGCCGGCCGGTTCCTGAGCGCGGGCAACGTCTTCGAGGACGTTCTCAAGGCGATCTGCGCCACGAACATCTCCTGGCGGCAGGCGGTGGGCGCCGCGAATCGCATCGCGGCGATCGGGAAGCAGCCCGGCGAAGACGGGATGCGGGAGTTTCCCGCGCCCGAAGAGATTCTCGCCCTCGGGCCGGAGCGCCTCGCGCAGGTTTCACGGCTGGGCTATCGCGTCCCCTCCCTCCTGGCATGGTGCGGGCGGGTGGCGTCCGGCGATCCCGCCTGGCTCGCGGCCGAAGAGGGAGGCCTGGGACACGAGGAGCTGAAGCGCTTCTTTCTTTCGATCCGCGGGGTAGGTCCCGCCTCCTGTCACTACCTCCTGATGATGCGCGGGATGGCTCATGACATTCCGGTCGACAGCTCGGTGTTTCTTTATCTCAAGGAGAACCGGTTCGCCGGGAAAACGCCGACTCGGGCGCAGATCCTGCGCCTTTATGAGAAGTTCGGCGCCTGGAAGGCGTACGCCTACTGGTTCGAGTTCCTCCCCTGGGCGCGAAGCCACTGGGCGCTGGAAGGAAAGGGTTGAAGGGGGTTGGGGGGGCCGTTCTTTTCCGATCCCCGAGAAGCGGCGCTAAGCGGCCGGATGGAGAGGGAGAGGGGGCCTCCCCGATCCGTGGATGATCTGACCGCCTTCGCGCCACTCCCCAGGGATCAAGCTCGCCAGTCCTCGAACCGACGAGGGTGAATATGACCGAGCTGTTTCCGAGCGAATAAATCGTCTTCCTTGATATGTCTTAATAGCATCAAAGCCGCATGACGTCAAGGAGATTTTTGCAGATTTCGCTCGCAGGGTTTCGAAGGTGACGCATCGAAGAAACCACACTCCGCACGGACTTTACGGGATGCCGGCCCCGAATGCGGCATCTGACATGATTTTCAACAGCTACAGGCCGGAGATATGATAGCCGGCGTCGACGAAAACCACTTCGCCGGTGATGCCGCGCGCATAAGGGCTCAGGAGGAAGGCGGCCGCGTCCCCGACTTCGGCGGCCTCGATGTTCCGCCGCAACGGCGCTTTCTGCCGATACTGCTCGAGAATCCCGGTGAATCCCGGAATCCCCCGCGCCGCCAGGGTGCTTATCGGTCCGGCCGAGATGCCGTTGACCCGCACGTTGCGCGGCCCGAGATCCATCGCCAGGTAGCGGATGCAGGCTTCCAGCGAGGCCTTGGCGGCGCCCATCACGTTGTATCGGGGAATGGCGCGCTCGCTTCCGAGATAGGTGAGCGCCAGGACGCTGCCCCCCTCGCCGGAGAAGAGGGGAAGCGCAGCCCGGACCAGGGCGACGAGGGAGTAGGCGCTGACGTCGTGAGCCAGGCGGAAACCCTCGCGGGAAGTCTTCACGAAATCGTTCTCGAGATCCTCCCGGTTCGCGAACGCGATGCAGTGAACGAGGAAATCGAGCCTGCCGAAATCCTTCTCCAGCCGCCGGAAAAGCTCCTCGACCTGCGCATCGTCGCTGACGTCGCAGGGAAGCACGACGGAGTCCTTGAGGGAGCCGGCAAGCTCGCGCACGTTTTCCTCGAGCCGATCCCCCTGATAGGTGAAGGCGAGCCTCGCCCCCTCACGAGCGGCCGATTGGGCGATCGCCCAGGCGATGCTCCTCTTGTTCGCGACCCCGAGAATCAGCCCTTGTCGGCCTTGAAGGAGCATGGCGTCCTCCCGAGCGGTGCCGCCTCAGGTTCCGGCGGGCGCCGTCTCATCGACCCGGAAGAATTCCTTTTCGGTGGTCCCTTCGTAGATGCGGCCGAGAACCTCCCAGGCCATGACGCTCGCGATGCCGCCTTCCTTCACGAGGCCGGCCCAGAGTCTTCGCATCTCCTCGGGGCGATCCTGGAATTCCTGCAGGGACCGGGAGTGGGGTGCCTTGCCTTTCCAGGGATCGCAGCGCTCCCGATGCACCACTTTGATCGAGGGAACTCCCGGCTTGTCCTTCGTCGTGGACCAGACCACCAGGCCGTCCGAGAGATTCACAATGTCCCGGTGGCAGGTCTGGCAATGGATTATCTCGCGGACTCTCACGCCGAGCTCCTCCGGCGGCAGGCGCGGGGGATGGTAGCCCAGGGTCTTCGCGATTGCAACCCTTGGGCGGCGCGCCCGGCGGCCGATTCCGTTGACGACCCCGGCTCACGCCGCTATACTCGCGCCCTCGAGAGCGCCCCATCCGATTTGGAGAAGATGGTGTTCGTCAACGCAGCCCTGAGTTTCCTGACCCTCTGGCTGCTCGTCGTCCTCGTCCATGGCATTGCGCGGGCCCGGCGAGAAGCCTAGCCTCCCGAGCGCCACCGCTCCCGGAAACCGGCTCCCGTTGCGCATCGATTCCCTCGCCTTCGGGGGCGATGGAGTGGCGCGCCGCGAAGGGCTGGTGATTCTGGTGGAAGGGGGGCTGCCGGGAGAGATCGTCGACGCCCGGATCGAGCGGCGCTCCCGGAGCTTCGCGCGAGCCCGGGCGGAGCGCATTCTCTCCGCCTCCTCCAGCCGCATCGCGCCGGCCTGCGTTCATTTCTCCGAATGCGGCGGCTGCGCCTACCAGAGCCTCGAATACGAGGCGCAGCTCGTCGCCAAGCAGCGCCAGGTCGCCGATCTTCTGGAGCGCATCGGGGGATTCGGCGACCCCCCCGTGGCGGCGATTCGACCCGGGCCGGCCGCCTATTCCTACCGGCGCCGGATGACCTACGCCCTGCCGATCGCCAATGGCGGACCCGGGCTGCACCGGCGCGGCTCGCCGGAGAGAATTCTCGAAGTCGAAGGATGTCTCCTTCCCGAAGAAGGATTGCAGCGGGCCTACCGGAGGCTTCTCGCCGATTTTCGCTCCTTGAGGATCGCGTCACGTCCCGTCCAAATCGAGCTGCACACGGGGGATCGGGATCGTCCCGTCGCCGTGCTGCGCGGCCGGAGCGCGCCCGCTGCCGAAATCGTCCGGCTCGCGGCGGCATGGACTGCGGCGGACGGACCGCTGGAGGGCGTTGTCTGGCAGCGGTCGGCCGACCCAATCCGCCGCGGCCGGCAAGGAAAAAGGACCCTCCTCTCAGGGGAGGATGACCTTCGAACGCGCTTGGGGCCGTTCACGTACCGGATTCCCGCCGGCTGCTTCTTTCAGGCGAACGTCCTTCAGGCGGAGCAGCTGTTCCGGGAGTCGGCGCGCCGCTGCGAGGCCGTGGCCGGCGACATCCTCGAGCTCTACTCGGGAGTCGGCGCCCTCTCGTTGTTCCTGGGCGCGACAGGCCGCCCCTTGCTGGCGGTGGAAGGCGACGCGTGCGCCGTCGCCGCCGCCCGCGAGAACAGCGGCGCGAACGGCATGGAGACGATCGTGTTTCAGGCGCAGCCGGTCGAACAGGCGGTGAAGGATCTGGCCGCTTCGGCGCGACGGTTCGGCACCGTCGTGGTCGATCCTCCGCGGACGGGGTTGCCTCCGGGCATGGCGCGAGCTTTAGGAGGCCTGGCGCGAGAGCAGATCCTGTATCTGTCCTGTAATCCCGCCACGCTGGCGCGCGATTTGAAGGAGATCACGTCGGGCGGGGAATTCCGCGTCCGCGACGTCGTGCCTTGGGACCTGTTTCCTCAGACGGCGGAGATCGAGTGTCTGGCGGAGCTTCGGAGGGAGAAGGAAGATCAGCTCGGGCACTCGCGAATCTCTCCGAGCCGGAGCGCCTCGTAGAGCGCGGAATAGGCTTCGAATTCTCCCTGGCCCGAGAGCTTGGCGATCTCTTCGAGGCTCCGGGATCCGTTCAACAGCGCCAGGACCTTCTTCTCCTCGGGCGTCGGCTCGTGCTCGCGCCCGCCGCCCGGCGATTTACCGGGGACGGCCTCCAGCAACATGCCCGGATCGGAGAGGCGCGTGGTGAACTTCCGCCACTCGTCCAAGCGGCGAATCCCCTCCATGACCACCTTCGTGGTGGAGATCGCCAGGACGATTTTCTCCCGGGATTCCACCTTCCCTTCCAGGAACTCGAAGAAGCCGCTCGTCCAGTGGAACAACCCGTAGACAATCTCGAGGACCTGGTTCTTGACCGCCCACCAGAGCTGCTCCGTGGTGATGTAGCCGAGACGGACCAGGACCTTCCCGTGACGGGTGTCGGGGGTGATTCTCCGGGCGGACTCGGCGTTCTGCTCTTCGGTGATCAGCCCCCTGCGGACCAGGAAGTAGCCCAGGCTGTCACGCACCGAGTTGGAGCGCGCAAAGACGATCTCTCCCTGCTCCCAGAGGACGGTCCGGGACTCGGCCCCCCTCGTGCAGCGCAACGCTCCGGTCTTCTTGGATAGGGAAATGAGGGAAAAAAGGTCCGAAAGGGAAATCGAGCTCAAATCACCGCTTAGGACGGGTCGAGTGGACACCCTGGCCCCCGAAAACGCGTCATTCTAGGGGTCTCGCTCCGCGAGTGTCAAACCGCCGCCGGATGGCGCCGGCGCTGCAGATGCCCCGCATCACCGGAAGGCCGGGCCTTGACGGGAAAAGCCACCCGCCGTACAGTTCAACCACTTGAGGTGTAGGACCCCGAAGAAGATCGCCGGAGCGGCGGGATTGACAGATCGCCTGTCCCTCTTTAACATGGTGTAAACCATATCTGAACAAGCAGGGCGATTGATCAACGAGTTCTGTCCGAGCCGGTGCGCCAAAAGGGGGAGCCGAGGGGTGGTGAAAAAGCAGTCGTGCATCCTGGCGGTTTCGCTGCTGATCGTCTTCTTCAGCGGCTGCAAGAAGTCTGAAGGAACGAAGATCAATAGTGTCTTCGGAGCTGCTCCCGAGATCTCCGAGGTCTCCGTCACCAAGGAACGGAAGGAGTTTGATTGTTCCACCACGGTGGACGTATGCAATGACCCGCCTGGTATTTGCCAGTTCAATTTCCTTCAGGAAAAGGTCGCGGACCTGGACCGTGTCACGGTGACCGCGCGCGTCACCGATCCCACCGCGCCGAACAACACCGACGTTCTGGTCGTCGTCGTCCACTTCCTGGATCCGCCCCTGTCCACCGGCATCACGCAGATCAACCAGATCGCCCTCCAGATGTTCGACGACGGGTCCGTGCCCCTGGAAACGATCGGAACGGGCGCCGTGATTACCTCGGGCGACCTCCAGGCGGGCGACGGCATCTATACCCGAGTATTCTACTTCGCTTCCACCAACCCCCAGCCCAACACCTGCCCGGAGGACACCGATCAGGAGAGAATAGGCCACACCTTCTCAACTTATGCCACCGTGCAAACGATCGCTCCAACGGCCACACTAGACTTCGTGTTTTCCGTCCAAGCGATCGATAAATCGGGAAACATCGATACTTCCACCGATACGACCCTGGGGATTCAAGGCAGCGTCCGGGAAACCGCTCAGATCACGCTGCCGTGCCCACCGCCTTGTCCCTGATCGGCATCGCCGCACTGCTTTAGAAGCCCGGTGCTCGTCTTCTCGGCCATCATTCCGTCTCCTCCACCTCCAAGACGCGCCGAATCCGCCTGGCAGACGAAGGCCTGATCCTTCCGGAGCGAGCAGCCAGGTCGAGGGTGTGCGCGGCAAGTCCTCGATAAAGCGCCCTCCACACAGCCGGGAGCCGCGCGAGCGCCTGCCCGTGAGCGCGGACGGAAACGACGTCCTCCCGCAGAATCGGCCCGGTCAGCGCGGCCTCGATGCCGCGGGCACGGGCGTTCCGAAGCGTCGATTCGGCCAGCGCCAGGAACGCCCTCCGCAGGAGGGCCGGGTCGGCCGAGCCGGCGGCGATGCGGCTTGCCGCCGCGTCCAGAAGCGCCAGGAGATAGCCCGAAGCGAGGCAGGCTCCGAGATGGTATCGAGCCTTCCCTGTGGCCCGAATCTCCAGGCTTCGACCCCCGGCGTCCCGGGCAAGCCGGCGGGCCCATCGGCTGGCTTCCGGGTCGCCCTCCACTCCGAAATAGATGCCCCGAAACAGACCGGGACCGGGATCGGGAAATGGAATGCTGACGAGCGGATGCAGGGCGCCCACTGAAGCTCCTTGAGCGCGCAGGGGCGCGAGGACCGAAGCGCGCAGGACGCCGCTGGTGTGCAGCGCGAACCGCCCCTCCCAAGAGCCTCGCTTCGCCCAGGAGCGGGCCACCCGGGAAACCTCCCGATCAGGCACCGCGATAAGCAGGAGATCGAAGGCGGGCGGGCGCCCGCCGGCGCGCGGCGCCCGCCGGCGCATCAGCCTCCAGGCGCGCGCCCGCGCCGGCGCCGTCCCGCCGCGCACGCCGGCGCACACGTGCCCCGCGCCAACCCAGGCGGCCGCGAGGCTCGTCCCGAGTCTTCCGGGGCCGACCAAAAGGAAGCGCAGCTTCTTCATGGAATCGCCCGGAGGCAATCGAGCAGGCGCTCGAAATCCTCCGGAAGGGGAGCCTCGAAGCCGAGGGGCTCGCCGCTCGAGGGGTGACGGAACTCGAGACGATGGGCATGCAGCGCCAGGCGGGGGAACGAGGCGAGGCAGGCTTTCGCCGTCGCCGAGCGCAACGTCCGGCCTCCTCCCCCATAACGGGCATCTCCGACGATCGGATGCCCCAGGTGCGCGAGATGGACGCGAATCTGGTGAGTCCTCCCCGTATGGATGCGAACTTCCAGAAAGCTGAACGGGCCGAGACTCTCGCGCGTGGCGTACTCGCTCACCGCCTCTCGGCCCCCCGCGCGCCGCACCGCCATCCGGGTGCGCGACGCGGGGTGCCTGCCGATGGGAGCTTCGATGCGGCCCCGGGCCGGAACGGGCCGGCCCCACACCAGAGCGAGATAGACCTTGTGGACGCGCCGTCCGGAGAACTGGCTCGAAAGGGAGCGATGAGAGGCGTCGTTCTTGGCGACCACCAGCAACCCGGAAGTGTCGCGGTCCAGCCGGTGCACGATGCCCGGGCGCTCCTCTCCGCCGATCTGCGACAGGCCGCCCTGGCGGGCCAGGAGGGCGTGCACGAGCGTCCCGCTATGTGCTCCGGCGCCGGGATGCACCACCATTCCCGGAGGTTTCAGCAAGACGATCAGATCGTCGTCTTCATGGAGGATCTCCAGAGGAATGGGCTCGGGAATCAGGCGGGTTGGCGCCGCCGCCGGGATCGCCACGCGGACGCGGTCTCCGGGGCGCAAATGGGCCGAGGGCTTCGGGCGCTTTCCCTCCACCGTCACGTTCCCGGAGAGGATCCAGCGCCGGATCGCCGCGCGGCTGCTCTCGGGAAGATGGCGGACGAGGAAGAGATCCAGCCGGGGCCGTCCCTCCGAGGGATCCACGACCAGGGCCACGATGCGCTCCACTTCCGGGATTCCTCAGCTCGGTCGCGGACGTGCTCTCAGGGTGATCAGGAAGAAGACGGCCGCGGCGGCCGCCACCAGGCTAATGAGCTGCGAAGTGGAGAGGAGTCCTCCGAAGACGTCCCCGCGGAAATCGCCCCGGTAGAATTCGATGATGAAACGGAGCACGGCGTACCCCAGCGTATACATCCAGAAGACGACGCCGTCGGCCCACTTCCGGCGGTAGAACAAGACGAGGAGCACGAAGAGTCCGAGATCGGCCAGGCCGTGGTAGATCTGGGTGGGATAGAGCGGCACGCCCAAGGGGACGCCGGTGAGGTCGTGCGCCCGGGGATCGACGAACGTCAACGACCAGCGCGACGTGGTCGGCTTCCCATAGCAGCACCCGGCGGACAGGCAGCCGACCCGGCCGATGGCCTGCGCCAGGGCCAGGCCGGGAGTCGTCGCGTCCGCAACTTTCCCCAGGGGGAGCCGGTTCTTGCGCACGTACAGCGTCCCGACCGCGACCGCCGCGAGGAATCCGCCGTAGAAGACGCCCGCCGAGCGCCAGTTGTAGAGAATCTCCATCTTGTGGCGCCAGTAGAACGGCAAGTCGATCAGGACGAGGAGCGCCTTGGCACCAACGATCCCCGCGAGCAGGACCCAGATTCCCAGATCGACGATGCGTCCGGGCTCGATCCCCTCCCGCCGCGCGTAGGCCATGCTGACGCGCACCCCGACGAGGAAGGCGACGGCGTAGAAGAGTCCGTAAGTCCCGAGAGTGAAGTCTCCCAGATTCACCAGAACGGGATGCATGCCATCCTCACGAGGCAGGAGCCGGGTGCCGATCGCGCCGATAGAGATCGAGCATCAGCGTGAACACGCCCAGGCAGATGCAGGAATCGGCGATGTTGAAGGCGGGCCAATGGTAGCCCGCCAGCGAGAAATCCAGGAAATCGACCACGTGGCCGAAGCGGATCCGATCGTAGAGGTTGCCCAACGCGCCGCCGAGGATGAGCGCGAGACCGGTCTGGGTGAACAGATCCCCCTGGCGCGAGCGGAGCTGAAAAACCACGATGAGCACGATGGCAACCACCGGGATGGCGATGAAGATGAAACCCCGGAGAGGCGAGGCCAGGCCCGCCATCAGCCCGAATAGAGCGCCCGTATTGGCCACGTGGGTCAGATGGAAAAAGCCCTCGACGACCGGAACCGACTCGTAGAGAGGCAGGTGCCGGACGACGAGCGCCTTGGTCGCGCGATCCATTCCGAAGAGGATGAAGCTCAGTCCAAGATAGAGAAGGCGCAGGGCCTGGGGCTGCGAAGACCTCATGAGGGGGGTTGTCCCAGAATCTCACGGACCGCCCGGGCGCATCGGCCGCACAGGTCGGGGAACTCGCCGTCCCGGCCCCGATCCTCCCTGTAGTTCCAGCATCGGCCGCATTTCTCTCCTTTGGCCCGCCCCACTTCAATCCGCAGCCCTTCGATCCCCTCGGCCGGCCGCGCGCCGGGTCCGGCCGGCCTGAGCTCAACCGCGGAGACGATGAACAGCGACGCGAGGTCGTCGCGGTGCCTCTCCAGAAGCGCCGCCACCTCTCCCGTCGCTTCCAGCGTGACGCAGGCCTCCAGAGAATTGCCGATCCCGAGGCTCGCGCGGGCCCGCTCCAGATCCTTGAGAACCTCGTCCCGGATTTCCGCCAGGCGCCCCCAGCGCGACAGCAGGTCCGCCTCGTCGGGAAGCGGGATCGGCGAAGGGAATTCCTGGAGGTGGACCGACCCGGACAGAGTGTCGGGATCCGCCCGGACCGTCAGGTGCTGCCAGATCTCCTCGGCCGTGAAGCTGAGGACGGGAGCCATGATGCGGCAAAGCACGTCCAGGATCCTATGGAGGGCCGATTGCGCCGACCGGCGCGCCGGCGATCCTGGAACCGAGGTGTACAACCGGTCCTTGAGAATGTCCAGGTAGAAGGCGCTGAGCGTCACCGAGCAGAAGTGGTTCAACGCGTGGTAGACCCGGTGGAACTCGAAGGCTTCGTAGGCCGATCGGGCGCGGGCCAGCAGATCGTTCGCCTGGTGCAGGGCCCATCGGTCCACCTCCAGGAGCCGTTCGAGGGGAACGAGATCGCGAGCCGGATCGAAATCATAGAGATTCCCGAGCAGGAACCGGCTGGTGTTGCGGATCTTCCGGTAGGCCTCCACGTTGCGGGCCAGGACTTCCTCCGAGAGCCGCATGTCGTCCACGTAATCCACCATGCAGACCCAGAGTCGGAGAATGTCCGCGCCGTATTTCTTGACGATGTCCTGGGGAGAGAGGACGTTCCCCAGCGACTTCGACATCTTCCGCCCCTCGCCGTCGAGGGTGAATCCGTGGGTCAGCACGCCGCGATATGGAGCCTTCCCTTGGGCGTTGACCCCAAGAAGCAGCGAGGACTGGAACCATCCCCGGTACTGGTCGGTGCCCTCCAGGTAGAGATCGGCGGGCCAGTCGGCGGCGGCTAGCGCCGCGAAGCTCGACACCCCCGATTCGAACCAGACGTCGACGATATAGTGCTGGGGGCGGAGGTCCTCCCTTCGCCCGCAGCCGGGACAAGCCGTTTCCGGGGGAAGGAAATGGTCCAGCATCTCCCGAGGGCTGCCGTAGGCACGGAACCAGCTGTCGGAGCCCTCTTCGCGAAAGACCTGCGCGATCCGGGCGAAGCTGGCCGCATCGCGGACGAACGCGCCGGAGTCCGCCGGGAAGCAGCGCGAGCAGACGAAGATCGGAATCGGAACTCCCCAGGCGCGCTGCCGGGAGATGCACCAATCGGGACGGTTCTCGACCATGTTGGAGATCCGCACCCGGCCGGTCTCCGGAATCCAGCGAACCCGCTCGATCTCGGCGAGGGCCTTCTTCCGCAGGCCGGTGGTTTCTAGCGAAATGAACCACTGATCGGTCGCCCGGAACAGGACGGGGTTCCGGCACCTCCAGCAATGAGGATAGGCGTGGCGGTAGCTCCGCTGATGAAGCAGCAGCCCGCGACGCTCGAGATCCTCCAGAATCCAGGCATTCGCGTCCCCGACCCGCCGGCCGTCGAGCGCCGCGGCGTAGGGCTCCGCGGAGTGAAACATCGAGCCGACGAAGCGGCCCTCGTCGTCCACCGGGGTGTAGGGCGGAAGGTGATAGCGGGCTCCCACCTCGAAGTCCTCCTGCCCGTGACCCGGCGCGGTGTGGACGCATCCGGTGCCCTGATCCAGGGTGACGTGCTCCCCGAGAATCAGCTCGGCGAAAGGCCGGTCGTCCTGAGGATACGGGCGCAACGCCTTCCCCGATCCTTCGAGCTCGCGCCCCTCGATCGTTCCGAGCGAGGCGTCGACCCGGAAGCCGCACTCCTTCGCCACCTCCGCCACGCGGTCCCGCGCCATGAGAAGCACCTCGCCCCCCGTCTCGATGAGCTCGTAGACGAAACGCGGATGAAACGCGATCGCCAGATTGGCCGGGAGCGTCCAGGGAGTCGTGGTCCAGATCAGGATCGAGATCGGGCGCTTCCCCAGCGCGGGAAAACGCTCGCGATGCTTCCAGGACGCCAGCTCGAAACGCACGTAGATCGAAGGAGAGACGTGATCCTCGTACTCCACCTCGGCCTCGGCGAGCGCGGTTTTGCAGAAGGCGCACCAATGGACCGGCTTCTTGCCGAAATAGGCCGCCTTCGAGACGAAGAACTTTCCGAGGTGCTCGACGATGGCGGCCTCGTAGCCGGGATCGAGGGTCAGGTAGGGGCGCTCCCATTCTCCGAAGATCCCGAGCCGCTTGAATTCCTCCCGCTGCAGGCCGATGTACTTCTCGGCGAATTCCCGGCAGGCCTTCCGGATATCGAGCGGGCTCATCTCCCGCTTCCGGTTTCCGAGATCGCGCTCGACGCGATGCTCGATCGGCAGGCCGTGGCAGTCCCAGCCCGGGCGATAAGCGGCGTCCCGGCCCATCATGTTCCGCGACTTGACCACGACGTCCTTCAGAATCTTGTTGAGGGCCTGACCGAGATGGATGTCCCCGTTGGCATAAGGAGGGCCGTCGTGCAGCAGAAAGCGAGGGGAGCCGCTCCGGGCGCGGCGGATTCGCGCGTAGAGATCGAAGCGCTGCCAGCGGGCCAGGTAGGCCGGCTCCCGCTCGGGCAGGTTGGCTTTCATGGAAAAGAGCGTTCGGGGCAAATTGATCGTGTGCTTGAGATCCGCCGAGCTCTTCACCTTCGACCTCGTGGCCGGGAGACACGGAGGGGTGTCGAGTCGGGCTCGCCCTTCCGCTTCGTTGGCACGGAAAGCGTTGCAATTTATCATCGGCGTCGTAAAAGATCAAGGCGGCGCCGCATCGATTGACTCGTCGCCGGAGCTATGTTAACTTCCAGCCGCCCAAACAATTACGGAGAGCCCGCCGATCGAAATCTACCTCGATTACAACGCCTCCGCCCCGGTGCGCGCCGAAGCCGCCGAAGAGATTTCCCGCGTCCTGCGCTCGGGCTACGGCAATCCTTCCAGCATCCACCGCCGCGGACATCGGTCCAAGATCCTCCTGGAATCCTCCCGCGAATCGGTGGCGTGCCTCATCGGCGCGCGGCCCGAGGAGATCGTCTTCACGAGCGGGGGAACGGAGTCGAACAACCTCGCGGTTCTGGGCGCCGCGCTGCGCGCGGGGAGCGGCCACCTCGTCGTCTCCGCCATCGAGCATTCCTCGGTCCTCGAGGCCAGCCGCCACCTCGAGACGATCGGCTTCCGCGTCTCGAGAGTGCCGCCCGGCTCCGGCGGGGTCGTGGATCCCGGCGCCCTCCTCGACGCGGTGCGGCCGGAGACGGTTCTCATCTCTCTGATTCATTCGAGCAACGAAATCGGCACGCTGCAGCCCGTGACCGAGGTGTGCCGGCGGCTGGGACGGCCCGAGGTGCTGGTTCACAGCGATGCCGTCCAGAGCGCCGGGAAGACGCCGCTCGACGTGGCGACGCTGGGAGCCGACCTCGTCTCTTTTTCCGCGCACAAGCTCGGCGGCCCCCCCGGCGTGGGGGCCCTGTGGATCCGCGGCGGAATCCGGCTGGCGCCTCTTTTCCACGGAGGAGGGCAGGAGTCCCACCGCCGCGCCGGGACCGAGACCCTGCCGCTGATCGCGGGTTTCGCCGTGGCGGCGAGGCTCGCGGCCCAGGAGATCTCGGGCGAAAGCCTGCGGCTCGGCGCGCTGCGCGACGCGCTCGAGGCCGCGCTGGCCCGGAGGATTCCTGGCGTCCGGTTCCATGGACGCGGCGCGCCGCGGCTTCCCAACACCCTCAGCGTCGCCGTCGAAGGATGCTCCGGAGAAGCGCTGGCGATCGCGCTTGATCTCGAGGGGATCGCCGTGTCGACGGGCTCCGCGTGCGCCGTCGGGACCGTCCGCCCCTCGCACGTCCTGCTGGCGCTCGGCTGCTCGGAGCAGGTGGCCCGGTCGACCCTGAGGATCAGTCTCGGAAGGGCCACGTCGCCCGCCGAGGTGGAGCGCTTCGCCGAGGTTCTGGAGGCGGTCGTCGGCCGCATGCGCGCCCCGGCCGAGTGCCTCTCCGCGGCGGCCGATTTGCGGAGGCGCGCTTGAGCGATTCGGCCCCCGCGGCACCGGCGAGCGGCCGGATCGCCGTCGCGATGAGCGGCGGAGTGGACAGCTCCGTGGCCGCGCTGCTCCTCCATCGCGGCGGGCACGATCTCGTCGGAATCTCCCTGCAGCTCCACGACCGCCCCGGAGGCGAGGCGGCCGATTTCGGGCGTTGCTGCTCTCCCCGCGATTTCCTCGACGCGCGCCGCGTCGCGGACCACGTCGGCTTTCCCTTCTACGTCCTGAACCTGGAGGAGGAGTTCCGGCGCGCCGTGCTGGCCGACTTCGTGGCGGAGTACGCGGCCGGAAGAACGCCCTTGCCGTGCGCGCACTGCAACAGCGAGGTGAAATTCGGGGACTTCGTGCGGCGGGCGGAGAGCCTCGGTTACGAGCGAATCGCCACCGGGCATTACGCGCGGCTGCGCCGGGACCCTCTCACCGGAAGGATGCGCTTGCTTCGGGCCCGGGATCTCGACAAGGACCAGTCGTATTTCCTGTTCGGGCTCACCGAGGACCATCTGGAGCGCGCCCTGTTCCCGGTGGGGGATCTGACCAAGACCGAAGTCCGGCGGATCGCCGAGGAGGGCGGCCTCCGCGTCGCGCACAAGCCCGAAAGCATGGATGTCTGCTTCCTCTCGCGCGACGGATACCGCGGCTTCCTGGAGGCGGAGATCGGGGAGGCGGCGCGCGCCTCGGGAGAAATGGTCGATCGCCAGGGCCGCCTCCTCGGAAGGCACGAAGGGATTCACCGGTTCACCGTGGGGCAGAGGCGGGGCCTGGGAGTCACGGCCCCCGAGCCCCTCTACGTCCTCGAGATCCGGTCGGACCGCCGCCAGGTGGTGCTGGGCAGGGAGGAAGAGCAGTATCGCAGCGAGTGCTTCGTGCCGGCGCCCAACTGGATCGGCGTCGATCCGCCTCGCGACGGGATCGAGGCCCGGGTGCAAATCCGCCATCGCCACGCGGGCGAGGAGGCGCGGATCGAGCCCGACGGAGGCGGAGGCGTCGGCATCCGGTTCCGCCGCCCCCAGCGGGCGATCACGCCGGGCCAGGCCGCGGTCTTCTACCAAGGTGAGCTCGTCCTGGGAGGAGGCTTCATCGGCACCGCCCGTTGACAGGGAGCGAAGGGGAGGTCTATATTCGCGTCGAATAGCAGCGGTGCGGGCATAGCTCAGCTGGTAGAGTGCAAGCTTCCCAAGCTTGAAGTCGCGGGTTCGATCCCCGTTGCCCGCTCCATTTCTCATCGCCTCGACCGGATCCGCGGAGCTCTCCTTCGATGTTCTTCCGAAAGCAGCCGAAAGGCCCCGTCGCTCCGGGCGGCGGCATGGCGCGTTCCGCCTCCGAGGCGGCGACGAGTGTGATCGGCCGCAACACGCGCTTTCGCGGCGAGGTGACCGGCAAGGGGCCGCTCGTCGTCCGCGGCCAGATTCACGGGACGATTGGGATCGAGGATCGCCTCACCGTCACCGAGGGCGGACGGCTCGACGCCGAGGTGCGGGTCTCCGAGATGACCATCGCCGGCGAGGCCGAGGGCAATCTGCGGACCCGCGGCACCCTGCTGATCCGCCCGACGGCGACGGTGACCGGACAGATCTGGGCCGGGCGCCTGCGCGTCGAAGAGGGCGGCATCCTCCAAGGGACGATCGCCCGCGTCGGCGCCGACTCCTGAAGGCCGGCAGTTTTCCAGTCAACCCCCTGACGATTATTCGTAGCTCTCCTGACATTCCACGTCACTCCGTTGACACTCGCCGCGACGCGGGTTCTCTAATCGCTTACTTCTAAACGCACTTGACCGGGACGAAGCGGCCCGTCAGGCCTGGCACACCTCTTGCCTTTCCTGGCGTGGACGTCCAGCCGCTCGTCCACCCGATGGCGGACGCGAGAAGGAGCAACGGTGAAAGAGAAGATACTGGTCATCGACGACGACCCCGGAGTCCGCCAGGTCCTGATCGACTCGCTCTCGGGCATGGGGCATGTGGTGCACGCCGCCGAGAGCGGTGAAAAGGCGCTCGGGACGATCCGTGAGCAGGGCTGCGACCTCCTCATCCTGGACATGGTTCTGCCGCACATGAACGGCATGGAAGTGCTCCAGGAAGTTCACCGGCACCATCCCGAGCTCTCCGTGATCATGATCACCGGCTATGCCTCCGTCGAGACGGCCATCAAGGCGATGAAGATGGGCGCCTTCGACTACGTCGTAAAGCCGTTTCGCATGGAAGAGGTGGAGCTGGTGGTCGGCAAGGCCCTGGAGCGCAGCCGGCTGCGGAGGGAAAACCTCTTCCTGCGGCGGCAAATCGAGAGCCACTTCGGGATCAGCGCGCTCGCCGGGAACAGTCCGGCCATGAAGAAGGTCCTTTCACTCATTGAGCAGGTGGCTTCCACGCGCAGCACGGTGCTGATCCACGGCGCGGTCGGAACGGGGAAGGAGCTGGTCGCGAGGGCCCTGCACTTCAACAGCGAGCGCAAGGACCAGCCTTTCGTCTCGGTGGCTTGCGGAGGAATTCCCGAGGGCCTTCTGGAGGACGACCTCTTCGGTCACGCGAAGGGGGCGTTTCCCGACGCCGTGGCCGATCGCCAGGGAAGGATCGAGACGGCGGCCGGGGGAACGCTCTTCCTCGATGACGTCGGATCCCTGAGCCCGGGGCTGCAGAGCAAGATTCTGCGGATGCTCGTGGATCGGGAGATGTTCCCTCTCGGCGCCAAAGAGAAGGTCACGGTCGACGTGCGGCTGATCGCCGCCACGCGCGAGGACCTCAAGGAACTGGTGTCGCAGGGGAGCTTCCGGGAGGATCTGTACTATCGTCTCAACGTGATTCAGATCCACCTTCCGAATCTCTCCGAGCGGAGCGAGGACGTTCCGCTGCTCGTGAATCATTTTCTCCACAAACACAGCCGCGAGATGGGGATTCCCGTCCCCCGGTTCACGGCGGAGGCGATGCGGGCTCTCGGCGAATTCTCCTGGCCCGGGAACGTGCGGCAGCTGGAGAACGTCGTGGAGCGGGCGGTCGCCCTGTCGCGCGGCCGCGAGGAGCTCGGCCTGGAGGATCTTCCCCGGGAGATCCAGGAGTCGGTCGCCACGCCCGTACCGCTGGTCCGCGTCGGCGGGGACGGCGTCTCGCTCGACGAGGTGATGGCGGAGTACGAGGAGAAAATGCTCCTCCAGGCCCTCGAAAGCTCCGGATGGGTCAAGACCCGCGCGGCGGAGCTTCTCAAGATCAAGCGGACGACTCTCATCGAGAAGATGAAGCGTCTCGGCATCCCGCTGAAGCGCAACGGCGTCCTGGCCGTGGCCGAGGCAGGCTCGTCGACCGGAGCCGCAGGAGAGCCCGGGAAGCCTCCCGAAAACCGCAAGGCCCAGATCGCCTGAACTCGCTGGCACTCCTTGCCTCTGCGAAGACGCCTGTGATACGGTTCGCGTGATTGGCTCGTTCTTCACCCACCCGCTTCGACTCGGCGATGCCATCCGCGCGTTGGGACGTCCTGGCGAGGGCTCGATGACGAAGAGACTCATCGTCGGAGATGCCGGGCTCTTCCGGAAGCGGCAGCGCCCTTCTCTCCGACGTTCCGGACTCGCCCGGGCCGCTCGTTCCGAGGATCGCCTCTCCCGCCTCTTGGGTGACGCCGTGCCGCTCCCCGGCGCCGCCGCCGCTCGCCTGGCGGGCGGGGATCTCCAAGCAGGCCGGGCCGCCGCCTCATGACGCTGATCGCGAACCGTTGCGTGATGGTCGTCGACGACGACCGGGAAATTGTCGAAATGACCCGTCTGATCCTCGAGAGCGGCGGCTACCGGGTGGTTCCGGCGTCGTCGGGCGAGGAAGCCCTCAAGCTCATTCCCTCGGCCCGTCCCGATCTGGTCCTCCTGGACATCAACATGCCGGGGAAGGACGGGTGGGAGACCCTCAAACTCATGAAACTGGACGGCGAGACGCGGCACATCCCGGTGGCGATGTTCTCCATCAAGTTCGAGCTCCGGGACAAGGTGCAGGGATTGAAGGAGGGTGCTTTCGACTACATCACCAAGCCGTTCTCCTACGATGAGCTGCTGGAACGGGTCGGTCGAATCTTCCAACAGCTCTCGCCGGGAGATCACTGATGGCCGGCCGCGGCGCGCCCAACGGCGGAGACGACTTCCGCGCCTCTTTCCTCGAGCTGAAGAGCGCCCTGTTCGATCAGAACACGCAGCTCTACGCCTTTCCCTACCACTTCGACGACTTGCAGAGAATGGTCGAATGGCGGCCCACGCTCGGCCTGCTTCACCTGGAAGTGTTCGACTACGAGCGCGTCGAAGGGATCTGCGGCTGGCAGCTCTTCGACAGCCTCCTCGGCGAGATGGCCCTGGAGCTGCGCGCCTTGAGGGGACCCGCTTATCCGCGCAGCGCGCTCCTGACGATCTCGGGAGTCCACGGGGGCGCCTTCATCCTCTTCCTTCCCGAGACCTTCCGGGGCACGGAGCCGTGCCTCTCCAGCCTGGAGGAGATGGCGGCCGACCTTCGCCGCCGGCTCACCGAGGTCCTCGGGCGCAAGATCCCGCGCGACGTCCTGCCCGAGATGGAGATCGCGACCGGCTACTCGGTCCTGCGCTGCGAGCCGGTGTTCCGAATCGAGCGGCTCGTGTATCGCGCCATCGAGGAAGCTCGATCGATGGCCGTGAAGGCGGCCCAGCGGGAGGAGCTGCGCAGCGGGGCCGAGCTCCGGCAGATCATCCGGGCGGGATTGGTCGAGACCCATTTCCAGCCCATCATCGACGTGACCTCCGGCGAGGTCTTCGGATACGAGGCGCTCACTCGCGGCCCCCGCGGCACGATGTTCGAGACGCCCAAAGCAATGTTCGGCTTCTCGGATCGCATGCGGATCTCGGCGCTTCTCGATTCCGTGTGCCGGAAGCGGGCCCTCCATGCCGCCCGCGGCCTGGACTCCGGCAAGAAGCTGTTCCTGAACTCGCTCCCGGCCACCCTTTTGGATCCCCGCTTCGTCGAGGATCTCCGCGCCACCGACACCCCCCCCGCGACGGGGGTCGTGCTGGAGATCACCGAGCGGACCGGGATCGCCGATTTCGAAGCCTTCGGACGCCGTCTCGAGAAAATCCGGGAGCACGGCTTCCAGGTCGCGATCGACGACGTGGGAACGGGGTACTCCAGCCTGCAGACCATCTCGGAGGTCCGCCCCGAATTCCTGAAGATCGATCTGTCCCTGGTCCAGCGGATCCATCAGAACCTCATCAAGCAGGAGATCGTCTCCTCCATCCTTCAAATCGGCGAGCGCATCGGCGCGAGCGTCATTGCGGAAGGGATCGAATCGGAGGAAGAGGTGGAAGCCTTGAGGGAGTTCGGCGTCCGTCTGGGACAAGGCTATTTTCTGGGAGCGCCGGCGCCCTCCCTCCCACCTGCCGGCGGGAGGCATCCGGCCGGCCATTGAGGCCGCTTCGCCGGATTCGCGTCGTGCGGAGCCGATGACCATGGCACTCTGGACCATGCACCCCGCGGCGATGGGCGCCTGGGAGGAGACGCTCGGCGCCTTGATGGCCGATCCGCTGGGCCGGCTCCTCCTCGCCGTCTCCTTCTTCGCGCTGGCGCTCGTCGCCCTCCTGCTGATCATCGTGCCCCTGGTCCGGCGCTCCATCCAGCTCACGTTCCGACGGCTCGTCCAGGGCGTCGACGAGATCCGCCAGGTGGGACCCGGCCGGCAGCTTCCGATGAACGTCTCCGAAGAGGCCCGGGATCTCGTGGCGGGCTTGAACCACCTGCTGGGGGAGCTGCGCGATCGCATCGTCGCGCTCGAGCGCCAGCGGGACGAGATGAAGGCCATCCTCGACACGCCGCGGGATTTCGCCGTCATCGCGACCGACCCGCAAGGCCACGTCACCTTGCTGAGCGAAGGGGCGGCCCGGCAGCTGGGATATCGCCCGGAGGAGCTGATCGGCCGCAGCGTCGAGGCGCTCTTTCCGGAGGACGAGTGGGATCGAATCATCCCGAAATTGGCCCGGAGATCGTTGCGCGAGACGGGCCTGGTGCAGCGCGTCCGGCTCCTGCGCAAGGACCGCAGCACTTTTCCCGCCGAGCTGTCAGTCAGCGAAGGCTCCTTCCCGGGCGAGGCGGGCGGCTACGTGAGCATCTTCCGGGACGTCACCGAGCAGGCGGCTCTCGACCGGAAGCTCCATGAAGCGGAAGAGCGTTACGGCGGCCTGGTCGAGGGCCTCGGAGAAGCCGTGGTCCTCCTGCAGTCCGGCCGCATCGTCACCGCCAGCCGGACCCTCGAAGAGTTGCTGGGAATCCCGGCCAAGGATCTCGTGGGAAGGCCCTTCAAGGAGTTCCTGGTCGCCGAGGACCTCCTCCGGACGCTCGATCTCCTGGACAAGATCCTGGTGGAAGGGGGGCGGCGCGAGTTCGATTTCCCCATGCGGCGGGCCGGCAGCTCCGTGGCGCGGGAGGTCCGTGGCTTCTTCTCGCGCCTGGAGCACCAGGGATCGCCCGCCCTGCTGGGCGTGCTGCGGGACGAGACCGACCGCCGGCAGTCGGAGAGGGAACTCGCCGCGAGCCGGGCCCTCCTCGAGTCGAGCCTGGATTCGACGTCCGACGGGATCCTCGTCGTGGAGAACGGCGGGGCGGGCCCGGCGCCCCTGATCGTGAATTCCCGCTTTGAAGAGATGCTCGGGATCGATGGCAGGGAAGTGATGAGCTGGAGCGTCGAGCGCCTCGCCCGGGAGCTGGCCCGCCGATCGCGGCAGGCCGACAGCGTCGCCACGCTGTTCGAGGCCTCCGGCGAGGAGAAGGGAGTCCAGGAGATCGAGCTGGCCGGCGAGGATCACCGCATCCTCGAGGTCTGCTGGGGACCTTACCGGAATCCCCGCGGTGAGATCTCCGGCCGGGTCACCTCGTGGCGCGACATCACCGGGCGGCGCCGGGCCGAGGATTCGCTGAGGGAAAGCCATCGGGCCCTGGCGGCTTCCCAGAAGGAGCTGCAGGACTCGGTCGCCGAGCTGCGCTCGGCCCGCGAGGATCTGACCTCCCGGAACGCCCAGCTCGAAACGCTCAACGAGGAGCTGCGCTCCGTGGACGCGATGAAGTCCAACCTCCTGGCGAACGTCTCCCACGAGCTGCAGACCCCGCTGGTGCTTATCAAGGGCTACACGGAGATGATCCTCAAGCGCAAGATTGGCCCCCTGACCCCGGAGCAGGAGAAGGGCCTGACGGTGGCCCTCCGGAACATCGATCGTCTGGTGGAGATGATCGACAACCTCCTCGACTTCTCGAAGATGGAGCGCGGCGACGCTTCCCTCCAGCTGGAGGAGTTCCCGCTCTGGCAGGTCGTGGACGAGACGATCGAGCTGGTCCGGGAGAAGATCCGCGCCAAGGGAATCTACGTCACCACCGAGTACGAAACCGACGATCTCGACGTCAAGGCCGATCGGGGAAAGATCTCCCAGGTGTTCATCAATCTCCTTTCCAACGCCGTGAAGTTCAACCGGGAAGGGGGCCGGATCACCTTACGGGTCAAGGCGGGGGACCGCGGGATGGTCGACGTCGAGGTGCAGGACACGGGCATCGGCATTCCGCCCGAGGCTCAGGGCCGGATCTTCGATCGTTTCTACCAGGTCGATTCCTCGGCCCGCAAGAACTATGAAGGCACGGGCATCGGCCTGTCGATCGTAAAGGAAATCCTCGCGATGCACGGATGCGACATCCGCGTGGAGAGCCGCGTCGGAGAGGGAACCCGCTTCGCGTTCACGCTTCCGCGGGCATCCTCCCGGTCGGACCAGCGCCGGGAAGCGCCCCGGCCGGCCCCCGCGAACAGCGAGAAACCCGGTCGCTAGCGCTTCGTCCGCTCGCTTCGTCTCTGCCGAATCATTTCATACAGAAGAATCGCCCCCGCCTGGGACACGTTGAGCGATTGGGACGTCTCCGCGAGACGGACGGTGAGCCTCAGGTCGGCCACGTCCAGCCAGTCCGCTCCGATCCCCTCCCCCTCGTTGCCCACCACGAGGGCGAGCGATCCCCGAAGATCGGCCTGCTCGCATGGAACGCCCCCTTCGGACAAAGAGACGGCGATGCGCAGGCCGCGCCTCCGGCACCAAGGCGCGAGCTCGGCCGCGCCGCTCGTCCTGGCGACGGGCACCCGCAGAATCGACCCCGCCGAGGCGCGCACGGCGCGGCTGTGATAGGGATCTACCGTTCCGGCCGCCGCCACGATGCCGGCGAGCCCGGCGGTCTCCGCCAGCCGCACGAGCGTTCCGAGATTCCCGGGATCCTGGATTCGGTCGGTGATCAGCAGCACCGGATCCGGGCGCTGGTCGACCATCTGCTCGAGACTCGCGGGGAGGATCTTGACGAGGGCGAGAACTCCCTGATCGCCGGCCCCCGGGGCCGCCTCGTCCAGGACCCTGTCCTCGACCAGACTGATCGGAATCGAGAGCTTCGCCGCTCTCCGGAGCAGCGCGCGGCCCGAAGCCTGCCGGGCGAGGGCCGCTCCAATCAGCAGCCGCTCCAGATCGCCGGGCCGGCGAAGAGCCTCTTCGGCCATCTTCCAGCCCCAGAGAAGGTACCGGCCTTGCTCCTCGCGGAGCCGCGGCTCTTTCTCGAGCCGGGTGATGCGCCGCATCAGAGGGTTCTTGCGGCTGGCGATCGGGGGCGAGGCGTCGGGAGGGATGGCCACTTCAGGCTCCGCCGTGAGAAGGCCTGCCGGAGAGTCGGCTTGCCTGGCCCGTACCCCCTCCACTACGATCGATCCGGAGGGAGAAGCTGTGATGAAGCGTCTGCGCTTGGATCTTGGCCATCCTGAAGCCGAGGTCCTCCGGGAGGCGGCCCGTATCCTGGAGCAGGGAGGAATCCTGGCGCTCCCGACCGACACCCTGTACGGATTGAGCTGCGATCCGGCCAACCGGCACGCCCTCGAGTCCCTTCACCGCCTCAAGAACCGGCCCGCGTCCCATCGGCTTCCGTTCCTCGCCGCGGACGTGTCCCAGGTCTGCGGTCTCGCCTCGCTCGACTCCGAGCTGGCGCGCCGGCTCGTGGACCGGTTCTGGCCGGGCCCCCTGACGCTCGTGCTCCCCCTGACCCGTCCCGACCGCCTGGCGCGCTGGGACTGGGGCGAGACGATCGCCATTCGCGTTCCGGCATGTCCCGCCGCCCGCGAGCTGGCCCGCGAAGCCCGGCGGCCGATTCCGGCGACCAGCGCCAACCGGCACGGCGGGGCCGAGGTCTTCGATCCGGACCGCCTCGAACCCGTCTTGATCGGCTCGCTCGCGCTGCTGCTGGACGGGGGAGTCCTCCCGAGCGGCCCGCCTTCCACGCTGGTCGACATCACCTCCTCACCGCCGCGCCTGCTCCGCCGGGGAGCCGTTCCCGCGGAAGCGCTCGCCGCGGCGCTCGGGCTGCCGCCGTCGTGGGACGCGCCACCCTTGGACTAAGGGCGGAGCGTGACGCGGGACAGGACCGAGAAATCTCCCGCCGGAGTCAGCGTGAAGCCCTGAACCCGCTCCGTCATCACCGCCACATTCGATTTATGGTAGAGACTCACGTACGGCACCTCCTCGGCCAGAATCTGCTGGATGCGCGAGTAGGCCCGGCGCCGCGCCTCGGGGGAGGCCTCGCGGGCTCCTTCCTCCAGAAGCCGGTCGACCTCGGAATTCCGGTAGCGCACGCGGTTGAATCCCGCCGGCGGCAGGTACGCCGAGCCGAACCGCAGGCGGTAGACGTCGGGATCGAGGATCTGGGTCCACTGAAGCGAGAAGATCTGGAACCTTCCCGCCTTGATGTCGTCGTAGAAGGTCCCCCA
Source organism: Candidatus Polarisedimenticolia bacterium (assembly GCA_036004685.1). Lineage (NCBI taxonomy): Bacteria > Pseudomonadati > Acidobacteriota > Candidatus Polarisedimenticolia > Candidatus Polarisedimenticolia bacterium. The sequence goes on from DASYRE010000008.1 coordinate 122,956, forward strand.
CTCGAAGCTGCGGATTTCGAGGTCGATGCCCACCTCGCGGAGCTGCTCTTGGAAGACGCTGGCCTGCTCGCGGGCCAGCTGGGCCGTCGTCGTCTTGTACGTGAGGCCGAATCGAGGCCGCGGTCCGGGTCCGTCCGGATCGGGATGGCCGGCCGCATCGAGAAGCGCCTTGGCGCGGTCCGGGTCATGCGGATAGGTTGCCACCTTCGCTTCGTAGGCCCAATGGTCGGGCGGGAGCAGTCCGGTGGCTTCGCGCGCCAGTCCGTGCAGCAGGATCTCGATCATCCGCTTGCGATCGACGGCGTGCGCGATCGCCCGGCGAACCCGCACGTCCTTCAGGATCGGATCTTCCAGATTGAAGCCCAAGTAGGTGTAACTGTTGCTGGGGGAGGAGAGGACGCGGAGCCGCGGCACGCGCTTGAGCGACTCCGTTTGATCCGGAGTGAGATCGTTCACCACCAGATCGACGCTGCCTTTCAGGAGCTCCTGCTGGCGCGACGTGGCCTCGGGCACGATCTTCAGACGCAGCCGGCGGATCCCCGGCTTCCCGCCGAAGTATCCGTCGAACGCCTCGAACTGCAGGTCCTGGTCCTTGCGGTGGCGGACGAGGCGGAACGGACCGGTTCCGATCGGATGCAGCCCGGCCTGAGGCCCGGCGCCGCGCGGCAGGATCCCCAGGCTGAGGTTCGCGACGAACGGGGCGAAGGGCTGCTTCAACCGGAAGACGATCGTCAGATCGTCGGGAGTCTCGATGCCCTGGATGACTTCCAGATCCCCCTTGCGGAAGGAGGGGACCTCGTCGCGCAGGATCGACTCGACGGTGTCCCGCACGTCGGCGGAGGTGAGAGGCCGGCCGTCCTGGAAGCGAATCGAAGGGCGCAGGTGGAAGACGTACCGGAGCGGATCGGGATTCTCCCAGGACGACGCGAGGTCGCCCTCCGGATTCCCCTTTTCGTCGTAGCGGATCAAGCTGTTATAGAGGAGCTGCTGGATCCGCCGGGAGGACTCGTCGCTGCCCAGCCGCGGATCGAGACTGCCGGGGCCGACGTCGATCGCCAGCGTGAGAAGCCCGGCAGAGCTTTCCCGGGAGCCGCGCGCGCAGCCCGTCATCAGCGCGCAGCCCGTCATCAGGAGGACGAGGAACCCCGCCAAGGCCGTTCGTCTCACGAAGCTCCTTTCCGGCGCGCCGAAAGCCGGCGGCATCTTAGCCAATGGCGGGAATGCCGGGCAAGGGAATTCTCCGTAACTTCTTGTCGGGACGGAGCCTCGACACTATAATTCGTTCCGGTGTCGAGGCGCACGGCTCGCCGATAGCAGGCCGGAAAGGGCTCCTTCCCTTCGTGAGAAGATTCCAACTCATATTGGCCGCCGGCCTTGTGCTCGCGGGGGCCGACCTCGCGCCGGTCGCGGCTGCCTCGCCGCGCGTCGTCATCCTGGGGTTCGACGGGGCCGACCCGAAGCTCGTCGAGCAGTATCTCGACGCGGGCAAGCTGCCGAACCTGGCGCGCTTGAAGGGGGAGGGAAGCTACCTCCGGCTCGCCACCACCAATCCTCCCCAGACGCCCGTCTCCTGGTCCACCTTCGCGACCGGCATCAACCCCGGAAGGACGGAGATCTTCGATTTCCTGAAGCGCATCGACGGCACCTACATCCCGGAATTCGCCATGGGCACCGAGAGCCGCAAGAAGTTCCTGTTCGGCGCCCAGAACCCATGGGTCGCGGGGGCGGCGGCGGGCGCCGCGGTGGTTCTCGCGGGAGCGCTCGCGGCGGCCTTCATCCGTGCGCGGAAGAGACTCGTTCTGGCGGGCGCCCTCGTCGCCTCGATCCCGATCGGCTGGGCCTCCGGCCGGCTAGCCGCGGAGGATCTTCCCCGGATGGTCCCCGACGCCCTCAACAATCGCAAGGGCGTGACCTTGTGGCGATGGGCCGCGGAGCATGGAGTCCCGACCCGCGTCCTGCACGTCCCGAACACCTTTCCAGCCGAGGAGGTTCCGGACATGCAGATGCTCTCGGGGCTGGGAGTCCCCGACATCCGGGGCCGGATCGGATCTCCGTCTTTCTACAGCTCCGACCCGGGGCTGAAGAGGCGCCTCGAGGAGAACCAGTTCAGCATCGAGTTCATCGCCCTGCCGGCGGCCAGCGGCCGCATGAAGACCCACGTCGTGGGGCCCTACAACAAGCCGTTCTTCGACTACGTCGTCGACGAAGGCCTCGCCCGGACGAGCTCGCCCGAGGAGCGAGCCCGGACGCGCAAGCGGCTCGAGGAGGAGCTCCAGCGTAAGGGCGTGCCCCGCCGCATCGACCTGCCGCTGGAGATCGAAGTCGAGGGCTCGCGCCTCACCCTTTCCGTCTCGGGCCAGCGGCAGACGCTCTCGCCGGGGCAATGGAGCGATTGGGTCACCTTTCATTTTCCGGTGAACTGGCTCGTGGACCGGGTCTCGGGAATCCGGGGGATCGGCCGCTTCAAGCTGATCTCGCTGGCCCCGCAGATCCAGCTCTATCTCTCTCCGGTGAATTTCCATCCCGAATTCGAGCCGATCCCCTTCTCCTCGCCCCCCGGCTTCGCCGGCTCCCTCGTTCCGCTCTTCGGGCTCTTCAAGACGCTCGGATGGCCGATCGACACCTGGACTCCCAGCGCCGGCCTCGGCGACGACGAGCTGTTTCTCGAGGACATGGACTTCACCGCCCGCAAGCAGGAGGAGATGATGAGCCGTTTCCTCAAGGAGGGGAAGAGCCGCCTCTACATCCAGGTCTTCGACTTCACCGATCGGATCGCCCATCTCTGGTGGAGGATGCTGGATTCCCGGCACCCTCTCTACGACCCGGTGGAGGCGGCGCGGTTCGCGGGGGAGATCGAGAAGGCCTACGTCCGGATGGACTCGATCGTCGGCGCGGCGCGCGCCCTCCTTCCCGCCGACACGATTTTCCTGGTCTGTTCCGATCACGGCTTCGCCTCCTTCCGGCGCGGCATCAACTACAACACTTGGCTGGTCAAGAACGGCTGGATGGTCCTCAAGCCGGGACCGGGCGGAACGCGCAGCCTCGAGGACCTGTTCGATCGGGGGGAGACCGGTGAGTTCTTCAAGTTCGTGGATTGGTCGCAGACCCGGGCCTACGCGATGGGCCTCGGGAGCCTCTACGTGAACCTGGCCGGCCGGGAGCCGCGGGGCTCGGTCGCCCCGGGGGAGGAGTACGAGAAGGTGCGGCAGGGGATCATCGACGGCCTGCAGGCCTTCGTGGATCCCGAGACGGGCGAGCACCCGGTGCTGAGAGTCTACCGGCGCGAAGAGATGTACAAGGGCTTCGATCCGGGACTCCTGCCCGACCTGAGGGCCGCCAACAGCGACCATTACCGGGTGGGCTGGCAGACGGCGCTCGGGGAGGTCCCGCCCCGAATCGTGGAGGACAACCTCAAGGCCTGGAGCGGGGATCACTGTTCGGTCGACCCCTCCCTCGTGCCGGGGATCCTGTTCTCCAGCCGGAAATTGAAAAGCGCGGAAGCGGGAATCCAGGACATTTTTCCGAGCGTCCTGAAAGTCCTGGATCTGCCGCCGGTGGAAGGGATCGATGGGCGCTCCTTCTATTAGGCGCGGCCTCGGCGCGCTGATGGTTGCGTGGCTGGCCGCCGCCGGAGCGCGGGCCGACGAGCCGCCCAGCCCCCAAGAAGCGGAGCAGCAGCGCCTGGATCGGGTGCGCCGCGAGATCGACCGGCTCAAAGCCGCCTTGCAGGAGGAGCGCCAGAAGGAGAGCGGTCTGCTGGGGGATCTCCATCACCTGGATCTGGAGCTGGCCCTGCATCGCGGGCAGATCGAGATCCTGGACGCCGAGATCGCCCGCTGCCGAAGCGAGATCGGCTCAATCACCGCCGAGACGGCCATGCTGCGAGGCCGCCTGCGGCGCACGGGCAGCGTTCTGGCCGCCCGCTTGCGGGCCCTCTATGTGAGCGGCCCGCTCGATTTCCGCCGGGTGGTGCTGACGGCCCGGAACCCCGCGGAGATCTCGGAGGCTTACGGCATCGCCTCGCGCCTTTCGGAGATGGACGGTCGCCGGGTTCAATCGTTTCGGACCGATCTGGCCCGGCTCCGGGACGACCAGGAACGGCTCGAGCTCCGCCAGGCCAGCCTGCGGACCTACCGCTCCCAGGAGCTGGCCCAACGCCGCGAGCTCGAAGGGATCCGATCGGATCGATCCCAGCTGCTCGGAGGGCTGCGCCGGCAAGCCGCCGGCCAGAAAGAGGCGCTGCAGGAGATGCTCGCCACGGAGCGTGATCTGCAGCGTCTGGTCCAGACCCTCGCCACGGGGGGGACCGTATCCCCGGACTGGAAGGTGGGGTTCGAGCGATTCCGCGGGCTGCTTCCGTGGCCGGTCTCCGGGAAGGTGCTGGTTCCCTTCGGGGCCCGCAAGAGCACGAAATTCGACACGCTCGTCCCGCATCCCGGCCTCGATCTTGCAGTCGCACTCGGCGAGCCGGTGCGGGCCGTCTTCGACGGAATGGTCGCGTTCAGCGATTGGTTCAAGGGATATGGCAATCTCGTGGTCCTGGAGCATGCAGGGGGGTTCATGACGGTGTACGCTCATGCCTCCGAGCGCCTGGTCGGACGAGGCGATCGGGTCCTGGCAGGCCAGGTCATCGCCCGGGGGGGCGATACCGGCTCGCTCGAAGGCCCCAAGCTTTATTTTGAGATCTGGCGCGACGGGAAGCCGGAAGACCCGATCCCCTGGCTGACACAACGAAATGTAAAATAGACAAAGAGGAGAACGATGCGGGTCGATGAAGGACGCAAAGTGATGCTCGGCGTTTCGGGCTGCCTGATGGCCTTCGTGCTGATGGGGGGCATCCTCGGGCGCACGCTGGCCGTCGAGGGCACCTACACTTTTCTCAAGCTCTTCAACGAAGTCCTCTATCTGGTGCGCAACAACTACGTGGAGCCGGTCCGCGACGACGCCCTCATGGAGGGGGCGTACCGCGGCATGCTCGAGAACCTGGACCCTATGAGCGAGTATCTGACCGCCGAGGAGTTCAAGCGCGCCGCCCGCGAGGAGCGCAACGGTCCCGCCGACGTCGGGGCCGTCCTCTCCAAGCGGCGCGGCTACGCAGTGATCGTGAGCGTGATCGACGGCTCTCCGGCGGACAAGGCGGGCCTCGGGACCGGCGACCTGGTGTTGACCATCGATCGCAAGTCCACCTCGAAGATGGGAGTCTGGGAGGCGACGCAGGCGCTCCAGGGGAAACCCGGCTCGGGAGTGCATCTGGGAGTGATCAAGATGCTCGATTCCCGCAGCCAGGATTTCAACCTGGTCCGGCGGCTTCCACAGCATCCCGCCTTCGCCAGCTCCCTGCCCGAGCCCGGCATCGGCGTGATCCGGCTCGCCGGCTTCGATCCGGGGGAGTCGCTGCGGGTCCGCAAAGCGCTGCAGAGCCTGCGCTCCCAAGGGGTCCGGCGCCTGCTGCTGGATCTGCGCTCGAACGCGGGGCCGAGCCTCGAAGAGGCGGTGAAGACGGCCGCGCTGTTCACCGGCCCCGGAAAGGTGGTGACGATCGCCGACCGCAAAGAAGGGAAGAGCGACTTGAACGCGCCGCCCGGCGAGCCTCTCTGGAAAGGGCCCCTGGTCGTCCTCGTGGGGCTCGGAACGGCGGGGCCCGCGGAGGTGCTCGCCGCCGCCGTGCGGGATCGCGCCGGGGCGACCCTGGTGGGGGAGAAGACCTGGGGCCTCGGATCGATTCAGAAGACGATCCCTCTTCCCGGAGGGGACGGGATCCGCATCTCGGTGGGAAAGTACTTCTCGCCGACGGGCAAGGAATGGAACGGAACCGGCCTGAGCCCCGACGTCCAGCAGGCGGCCGGACCGGGCGACTCCGGACAGGATCTCCAGCTCCGCAAGGGGCTGGAAGTGCTGAAGACGGAGCAACGGAAGGCGGCGTGATTCCAGAGAGTCCGGACCGCGGGGCCTTGAGAGGCGAAGGCGCGGAAGCCCGCGGCCTGTTCCGCCGGGCGGCGGCGCTGTGCCTGATCGCCGCGACGGGCTCGACGTTCGCCGCGACCCGCCCCGGCGCTTCCTCCGCGGGTCCCGGCAAGGGCCTCGCCTACTACTTCTACTCCCTGTCGCAGCAGGCGCAGTTCACGCGCAATTACGACGACGCGCTCCGCTACCTGGAGCAGGCCCTCCGCTCCGATGACTCCCCGGACCTGCGCGTCGAGCTGGCCGATCTCTACTCTTCGCTCAACCAGAACGACGCCGCGGAGCAGGAAGTCCGGAAGGCCCTGAGCGCCGATCCGGCCGACGTCGAGGGGCGCCGCCTTCTCGCCCAGATCTTGGTGAGCCGGAGCCCGGAGGGGGACAAGAAAGACGAGCGCCTGAAAGAGGCGGAGACGATCTACCGCGGCCTGATCCAGGACAAGAAGGAAGACGAAAGCGTGGCGCTGGCGCTGGCGGAGATCCAGACCGACCGCGGGGATCTTGACGGCGCCCGCTCGACCCTCGAAGGATTCCGGGCCTCTCATCCCGCTTCCTCCTCGGTGCTCCTGGAGCTGGCCCGCAACTACCAGCAGGCGGGCCGCAGCGACGACGCCATCGCGACGCTGCGTGCGGCTCTCGAAAAGGATCGCGACAACCGCGAGGTCCTCAACGGTCTCGGGCTCGCGCTGGAAGAGGCCGGCCGCCCCGCGGAGGCCGAAAAGGTCTACCGCCGGCTCATCGAGCTGAATCCGAACAATCCGTACGGACATTACCGCCTCTCGGGGCCGCTGCTCTCCCAGAAACGCTATCGCGAAGCCCAGGACCACCTGAAAACGGCGCTGGAGTTCGACCCCCGAAACGGCCGGGCGCTGCTCGAGCTGGGCCAGGCCTACGAGGGCACCCACGAAACGGCGCGGGCCCAGGAGTCGTATCAGAAGGCGCTGGAGCTGGACCCGGCGTCTCTCGAGCCGCGGTTCTTCCTGGCGCGCCTCCATCAGAACCGCGGCGAGGACGATGCCGCCTTGACCCTGTACGGGCAGATCCTGAAGTCGACCGAGGACCGTGACTCGCCCGCCGCCCGCGCTTTCTACGCGCTCGCGAGCACTCAGGTCGGCCTGATCCGCCTGCTCGAGAAAAACTATCCGGCGGCGATTCAGTCCCTCGGCCGGGCGCTGGACGCCAGCGAAAAGCCGAGCGAGGACCTTTACGCGCTGCTCGGGCGGACCTACATCGAGGCGAAGCAGATCGCCGACGCGCGGAACGCCTTGGAGGCAGGCCTCGCGAAGTTCCCCGACAGTCCCGAGCTCCGGGCCATGGAAGGAGAGCTCCTGCTGCGAGAGTCCCGCCCCTCCCCGGCCCAAGAGCTCTTCAAGGATCTGCTGACCCAATCGGAGGAAAGCGCGGAAGCCTATCTCCAGGTGGTCCAGGCCTGCTTGAGGGCGGAGAATCCCCAGGCGGCGGAAACCTGGGTCCGCGACGGGGCCCGCAAGCACCCGGACTCCCGCGACCTCGAGTTCCAGGCGGCCGTCGTGGAGGAGCGTCTGGGACGCTTCAAAGAATCGGAGAAGCGATTCCGGGAGCTGATCCGGAAGGACCCCGAGAACACTGAGGCGCTGAACTATCTCGGCTACATG